>JBJELS010000309.1:15228-26818 GCA_051879275.1 Lachnospiraceae bacterium | reverse complement strand
GAGGTTATCACACGCTTGTCGGGAGGCATTGAGCTGAATAATGTTTCCTTCGGTTATTGTGAAAATATGCCCCTGGTTATAGATGATATTTCTCTGAAGATACGTGCTGGCCAGTATGTGGCCATTGTGGGAAAGACCGGGTGTGGAAAGACCACTCTGATGAGACTTTTGCTGGGATTTGAACGGCCGCAGAAAGGAGCCATCTACTATGATGGCAAAGACCTGAGCAGTATTGATTTAAAATCCTTACGCCGTAAAATGGGTGTAGTCATGCAGAATGGGAAACTATTCCAGGGAGATGTTTATTCGAATATTATTATTTCTGCACCGTGGCTGACCCAGAAGGAGGCATGGGAGGCAGCAGAGCTTGCCGGGATTGCGGAGGATATCCGTCATATGCCCATGGGGATGAATACACTGATTTCTGAAGGATCCGGAGGTATTTCCGGTGGTCAGCGCCAGAGACTGATGATTGCAAGAGCGATTGCACCAAAGCCCAAAATCCTGATGTTTGATGAGGCCACAAGTGCTCTGGATAATTTGACACAGAAAAAGGTTTCGGAATCTCTGGATACATTAAAATGTACCAGAATCGTAATTGCACACCGCCTCTCTACCATCAGGCAGTGCGACCGGATTATTGTGCTGGACAAGGGTAAAATCATTGAGGATGGCAACTATCAGGAGCTGATTGATAAAGGAGGATATTTTGCCAAGCTTGTGGAACGCCAGAGACTGGATAGTACCTCACAGGTGGAGGCAGTACAATAGGCACTGCCCTGCTCAAAATCAATATAGCGGGGCATAGGAAGATTAAAAAGGGAAATGGAGAAATCATATCGTGACCAGAAAAGAGAGTAATATACTATTGTTTTCCATTACGCTGTGTTGGGCCTCATCATACATATTTATTAAGGATTTGCCGCCGGATTTTTCGTCCTATGCCTACCTGACGCTGACGGCGGGGTTAGCCGGTATCATTCTGCTGGCAGTGTTCCACCGTTCTTTAAAAAAACTGGACAAAAAGACGATTTTTCGGGGGATAATTCTTGCTGCACTGATAGCGGGAAATATGCTGTTGGAGAAAATGGGACTGATGCATATTTCATCATCGACAGCCAGTTTTCTTGCTTCTCTGAATATAATGATCGTTCCGCTCATTCTTCTTCTGCTGCGTAAGTTTCCGACTAAAAACAATGTGTTTGGTATTATCATTATTTTAGGGGGCCTTGCCGTATCAAATGGAATTTCCTTTGCGGGCAGTTCTCTGACCGGGATGCTCTATATGCTGGGAGCGTGTATTCTGATGTCCTTGTATACGGTGGTAGCCGCAGAATTTACAAAAAAATCGGATCCCTTGCTGCTTAGTGTCCTTCAGATTTGTTTTTCGGCAATTATTGGTTTCATCCTGTGGTTTATCGAGGACCCCTTAATCTTTGCAAATATCACCTGGTCAAAGAGGATGCTTTCCTCTATCTTCATTCTGGCATTCTTTTCAAAGGCATATGCCTATATTATGCTGATGTATGCAGAAAAATATGCAGATGCAATCAGTGTAACCGTAATCGCTTCTACGGAACCGATTGTTACGCTGACGCTTGCACTTTTGATTCCCAATATGCAGGGAGAAACGGAAAGCTTTTCGGCGAGAGCATTGGCAGGTGCTGTCGTAATTGCTGTTGGGGCGATTGTGGCAGGCTCCGACTTTCTCTCCTCAAGGCAAAAGGGGAAATCAGATGAAAATGCCATAAAACACAGCTCTGATAAGGAAGCACAGGAAGTGGAGACAGCAGTCCGGCTTAAAGGCAGAGAGAATGAAAAGAATCAGCTGGGTAAAATCAGGCTGTGCCTACGACAGTTTATGCTAAGCATGATACCTTTTGCAGTACTGGGCGCAGCATTTAAGGTTATGGTACTGGTGGAGGGCTTTACAGAAGTGAGGCCGGCAAATGCAATCCCTACCGTGGTAGGACTTGCCTTTGGAGCAGTAGGTGCACTTGGCTGTGCGGTCGGAAATCTGATTGCAGATTGCTTTGGAACCCTGAATCTCACCTCCCTCCTTGGCTTTGTGGGAAACTTTATGGCAGCATATATCCCATATCGGATGTGGTACACCCTTCGGGCAGAAAAAGCAAATGTTCATACATGGAAGAATCTGATGCTTTATCTTTGGGCTGCCTATGTGGGTGCACTTTCCTGTGCATGGATTTTAGGGTTTGGACTGGAATTTTTCTTTGGTTTATGGATGGATACGGTATATAAATATGTGCTGTTGAATAATCTGGGATTTTCCATAGCCCTTGGACTGCCCATATTTATTCTTATCACATCTGACAGCTTTCTTCTTCCGATGCGTATGCCCCGGAAAGGAGAACAGATAACCGGGGTAAAAAAAAGGAATTGGAAGCTTGGTGTTCTGATCGCAGAAACAGGTATACTGACCATAATTATGGCAGGTGTTTACAAAGGCTGGCATTTGTCCAATCAACCAATCATGGGTGTATTGTCAGGGGCAGCAGTTTTACTTACAACGGCTATATGTGTGTGGCCAAGAGAAAGGGGAGAATAAAAGATGGAGCTAAGAGGAGGAAGAAAGGGATATAAGGCTGCTGTTTCCCTGCTGGTCATAAATTTTCTTATGTCAGTCGGAATTATCGGCTATCTTGCAGTACAGTATACAGACAGGAGTCAGATCGTCCAAGAAGCCCGGGCTGAGGGCAGTATGCTGACAGAACAGATGGAAACGGGGAAAAAATATGTTTTGTATATTGGAACCAATGACAAGGATACCTATGAACAGGTGATTTCCACAGAAGAGGCAAGAGAAATAGTCAATGAAATCTGTATAAAATATGTGGATGGCTATACGGCATCTGAGGCTAAAGGCGGATGGGTGGATGAGACAGATACGCTTACGCAGGAAAATACCCTGGTCTATGCTTTTTATGAGGTAACAGAGGAACAGCTGGTTAACATCATGGAGGAGATATTGAATGCACTGAATCAAAACTCCATACTTCTGGAAAAACAGGAAGCAGTTTACACCTACTATTCGGGCAAATAGGATTCACATAAGGAGGAAAATATGATAGGTAACAGCCTTAGTATTAAAGGGGAATGGAAGAAGAGCATTCTGTATTTTATATTATCGGGATGCCTGTTTTTTGTGGTTACTATGCCATGCCGCTATTATTTTGGCCTGATGGAGGTGACGGAAATACGACCGGCAGCTGCCCTTCCGCCTTTTTTTGGTATGATCTACGGATTTTGGGGAGCATTGGGGTGCGCTGCTGCCAATTTTATTGCAGACATTCTGTCAGGATATTCGCTGGGAATGAGTCTTATCAGTTTCCCGGTTCAGTTTTTCATGGGAATGCTGCCCTATATGCTTTGGTATAGGTTTCCTGTACGGGGTGAGAAGAAAGCCGCCTTTCCTAAAATGGATACCGCTGCCCATGTCATAAAATATATGCTGATCATTTTCATAGAATCTGCATTAACTGCCTTCCTTTTGGGGGTGATTATGAAGGCCTATGGAATCACAGCGGTATTCTCACAGGTTACACTGATGATGTTCGGGAACAATCTTTGCTTTGGCTATATGCTCGGACTGCCGCTGTTTACTCTGATAGCTTTTCGCCGGGGAGAGCCTTTCTCCTTAAATGAAAGAATGATTTTGATGTTTCTGCTCCTGGCTGTTCTTGCAGCATCTCTGACGGGAATTGCAGTGCGCAGGGAAGCATTGGTTGTCTCTCGGGAACGGATTTATGTATGGGAACAGGTATATGCAAACGTAGCGGTAACCTTAAATATCTTCATGCTTGTAGAGATATTGTTTTTGGCATATATGGAAAAAAAGACCACTGTGCCGATCGAAAGGCTGGCACATCTTGCTGCCGATTACGTGCAGATAGAAAAAGAGAAGCTGGACTCACAGAAATTTATAGATGCCTGTAAGCCATATATGAATGAGAACAGTGAGGTGGGGAATCTGGCAAAGTCCTATGTCAGCATGATTAGAGACCTTGACTTGTATATGGAGCATCTGACACAGGCTACGGCAGACAAGGAGCGGATTGAAGCGGAGCTGAATGTGGCAAACCATATCCAGTCCTCCATGCTGCCCTGCATCTTTCCGGCATTTCCTGAGCGGAAGGAGTTTGAAATATATGCCACAATGAATCCTGCAAAGGAGGTAGGCGGTGATTTTTACGATTTTTTCATGGTAGACGACAGGCATTTGGCGGTGGTCATGGCAGATGTATCGGGAAAGGGCATTCCGGCAGCACTGTTCATGGTAATTGGTAAGACTCTGATAAAGGATCATACACAGCCCGAAAGATCCCTGGGAGAAGTGTTTAACAACGTCAATAATCTGCTTTGTGATTCTAACAAAGAGGGCTTATTTATTACCGCCTTCGAGGGAGTCCTTGACCTGACAACAGGACAGTTCTGCTATGTTAATGCAGGGCATGAGCTGCCTTACATTTGCAGGAAAAATCAAGACTTTGAGCCATATAAGATAAAGCCGGGGTTTGTTCTGGCAGGAATGGAGGATATGCACTACAAGGAGGGCAGTCTGCAGCTGGAAGCCGGAGATCGGGTTTTTCTTTATACAGATGGAGTAACAGAGGCCACAAATGCAGCAAATAAACTGTATGGAAGTAAACGACTGCAGGATATTCTGAACCGAAACAAGGGAATGGAGCCGCTGCAGCTGTTGGAAGAGATAAAAAAAGATGTGGACAGATTTGCAAAAGATGTATCACAGTTTGATGATATTACGATGCTTTGTCTGGAATATAAGGGGTAGGAGAAGGGCGAATGAATAAGGAAAACAGGAAAAGAGAGCTTACCATAGAAGCCGCTGCTGAGAATCTGGAAAAGGTAACCGCCTTTGTAGACGAAGAACTGGGGAAGCTGGACTGCCCGATAAAGATACAGGCGCAGATTAATGTAGCAGTGGATGAGCTATTTAGTAATATTGCCCATTATGCCTATGCTCCCCAGACAGGGCCGGCAGTGGTGCTGGTGGAAGTGAAGGAAAATCCATTGGAGGTGGTCATCACCTTTATTGATCGGGGAATCCCTTATGATCCTCTAAAAAGTGAAGAACCGGATGTGACTCTAAGTGCAGAGGACAGAGAGGTAGGAGGGCTTGGCGTCTTTCTGGTAAAAAAGGTAATGGATGATGTGACCTATGAGTACCGGGATGGGCAGAATATTTTAAGAATAAGAAAAAAGCTGGAGGGTTGAGAGGACAGTAGGCCGGGGCTCTGAAAAGGTAAAAAAGTAACTATTCAGACCCCCATTCGCAAAACCGCTGCTGCGCAGCTTTTCTTTTGCTCATGTGGTTACTTTGCCATATAAATTTACGCTTCTGTTTGAATACAAGCATTCACAGAATCGTAAATTTGCATGGCTCTGAATAGTTACAAAAAAATCATATTTTCTTTTGCGGGATTATCTGATATAATAGAACCGCCACAGCGTTGAGAGGAGAAAGATGCTGCAGGGCGGCATCATGGAGGATAGTATGAAAATTGAGAATACGACAACTGGAAGCGAAATGGAACTGGCGCTGAGCGGAAGGCTTGATACAATCACGGCACCGCAGCTTGAAGCTGAGCTTAAAAAAAATATAGATGGAATTACATCGCTGCTCCTTGATTTTTCTGATTTGGAATATATTTCCTCAGCAGGACTACGTGTTTTGCTTGCGGCACAGAAGATAATGAACAAGCAGGGAAGCATGGTGATAAAAAATGTGAATGATACAATTATGGAGATATTTGAGGTGACAGGCTTTGCTGATATTTTAACAATAAAACAGTGATGTTCCTGCTGTAAAGAAGGTAAATGAACAAATAGGTATTTGTATTCCCATAGAAGCAGGATTATGATTTTGACCCTCGTTTCTTAAGAAGGAGACAGTTCTATAGGATTCAGGCTTTTTCAAAGATTTGAATCTCCACAGAGCAGTCTCTTTTTTTACTATAGAATAAAAGCTGAGGAAAACGTAAGAAAATCTTGACAAATCCAAGTCTTCGCAGAATAATAATAGTTGTACTATATATATAAAGTACAACTATCAGAAAAGGAGGTAAGCTATGGCAAGAAATATAGCTCGAGACGAGAAGGAAGCGGAGCGCAGAAGACAGCAATTATTGACAGCAGGGTTTGATTTATTCTCCAGATACGGAATCGAAGCGGTCAGTATGCAGATGGTAGCACAGACAGCAGATGTGGGTGTAGCTACTATGTACAAGTATTATCAGAACAAGCTAAATCTCGTAATCGCTATCAGTGCCGGAGTTTGGGAAAATGTGTGGAAGGAAGTCTTACAGACTATTGGTCTTGAAGCCTTAGGAGGTCTGGATGCTTACCAGCTGGTAGAGTACTATTGTGATTCCATAATCAGCCTGTATAAAGAGCGGCCGGAGGTTCTGTGCTTCAGTGCGAATTACAAAAACTACATTTGTCGGGAAGGGGCATCGCAGGAGCAGCTTCAGCTACAGCTTGATGCACTAAAGCCTATTGGCATACTTTTTCACAGGAAATATGAAGAGGCTAAGGTAGAGGGCAGTATTCGCACGGATATTGGGGAGCAGGAGTTATTTACGACGCTTACATTAACCATGCTGGGGATGGCGGAACGGTATGCACAGGGAATCGTATGGGCAGACAACCATGCCGGCAGTTATGTTAAGGAGCTTCTATACCTGAAGGAAATGATGCTGACATGGGTAAAGGGAGCGTCAGGAAGCTGTTCTGCAGATAAAGGAGAGGAATAATAGGTTATAGGTTGATTTTCCTCTCAGATAATCGTATGATATGGCTATAGGCTTTGAGGGAGGGATTCATTTCTCATGGAGTTCACAGGGATCGGTGAAGGACCACAGATTACGCTCTGTATCCATTCGGATAAAACGAAGACCAATTTCAGATTGGATGCGAAAATCCTGAAATATTTAGATAAGTCCACAGCGATAGTCCAGCTTTTTCACAAGGAGGATCAGCCTCTTAGTTTTGAAAAGGTACGGGTTAATTTGGAATATAAACCTGAGCATTCGGCACCCTTTCTTTGGAACCACATTAAGATTGTTCCATACAAGGGAAGCTACATCGTTCGGGTTGGTCCCACTAAAGGGGTAAAAACCAACAGAAGAAGCTCTTTTAGAGTATCTATTGGTGTATTTGCACGGACGAATAACGAAGGACTTCCCTCTGCCACCGTAAGGGATGTGAGCCATTCCGGCTTTGCTCTTTCCACAAACAAAAAGGAAGTCAAGCTGAAGGTGGGAGAAGCCTTATCTGCAAGCTTTTCGGATCAGGGCTTTAACATTCATCTGGATGGACGATTAGTAAGAATAGAGGAAAGAGATGGTGTGATAATCTATGGGTTCTGCTTTATTGCCCCCTGTCCTAATCTGGATCAGTATATTGCCCTGAAGCAAAGGCCCTTAAGAAAGTCAAATTCCCAATAGAGGAATAAATAATAAATAAAGTAAAAAAATGTCTGAAAATAGTATGAAATATTTGACTAATTATGGTATAATTTTATCAATATCATGGAATTTAGATACGAGAGGATGTATAGATGATAAAAATAGCCATATGCGATGATGATGTGTTTATGACTACTGTTATAGAAGGGATGCTTCTTGAGATAAGCAAGAAGGAGTATATCCAAATAAAGTTTGATGTGTTTTTTGATGGCAGCACACTTTTGGAAAGTATCAGAAACGGAAATTATTTTGATTTAATTTATCTGGATATAGAGATGAAACAGATGGGGGGAGTTGATGCGGCTTTACAGATTCGTGAAATAGATATCTCCGTCTTGATTGTGTATGTATCCGGCTATGAGAGGTATTTGAAGCAGCTTTTCAATGTAGAACCCTTCCGATTTATTTCAAAGCCCATTGATAAAGCAGAATTTAAAGATGTCTTTATGGCAGCCTATAGGAGAATATGCATGAAGATAGAGTATTTTTCCTATATAAATAATAAATTCCTGAAAAAGATACCGTTATCCAATATAATCTACTTTGAAAGTAAAGGCAGGGTGATTTACATTCATGAAATTGGAAAGTTTAGGGGAAGAGGAAAGCCGGAGGAAAAATTTTACGGTAAAATCAGTGAGGTAGAAGACCAGATAAAAAATACTTACAGGCGGTTTTTAAGAATACACCAATCATATCTGGTTAACTTTGATTATATAAAGCATTTGACCTCTACCACCGTATGTATGATGGATGATACGATTTTGCAGATCAGTAGGGAACGTCAGAAGAGTATACGCCAGGAGTTTTGTGCGCTTACGGGAGTAGAAGCATTAGGCTAAATAATTGCAGATAGATTAAGGACCGGCATGGATGAATATGTCGGTCTTTTTACATTTTGATTACGGGAATATAAAAAAATATTAAGTTTGGTAAAACCTATTTGAAACTTTTTATGGTTGTGGTATATCTATTAAAGGAGAGAAAAAAGTCCCACCCATTTTTATTGAAATTATTGGAATACCGAGGAAAAGATAATGGTTTTCAGCAGCTTTGCTTTTATTCTATATTTTTTGCCGATTTTTTTGTTTTTTTATTTTTTTGTTCCTTCCTTTTGTGAAAACACAGTTATTTTTATTGGCAGTCTGATTTTTTACTATTATGGAGTAAAGGATCATCCGGAATATCTTTTTCTTATGATATTGTCCGTAGTAGTCAATTATGTAGTTGCCCGGGTAATGGCCCAGACGAAGAGAAAAGGAGGACGAAGAGCCTGGTTGATTTCGGGTCTGGTCTATAATTTTGGCTGTCTGTTTATTTTTAAGTATTTAGATTTTATGCTGAAAAATTGGAATTGGATCAGCCATCAGCTGGGAAATGATAAGCAATTTTCATTGACTAATATGGTACTGCCCATTGGAATCAGCTTTTATACTTTTCAGATCAGCTCTTATTTGATAGATGTTTATCGAAGAGAGGTTAAGGCTGAGACCTCCTTTTTGAAACTGGGTACCTATCTGTGTATGTTTCCCCAATTGATTGCAGGACCAATCGTTACTTATTCTCAGGTGCATAAGCAGCTGGGAAACAGGAGAGTCTCCTGGAAAAATGTAGAGGAAGGTATGCGGGAGTTTACCATAGGTCTGGCTTCCAAAGTACTTTTGGCCAATCGGATAGGAGGACTGTGGAGTCAGGTGGAGGCTATTGGCTTTGAAAGTATTTCCACACCCCTGGCCTGGATGGGGGTTTTTGCTTACAGCTTTCAGATTTATTTTGATTTTTATGGCTATTCTCTGATGGCCAGAGGACTGGGGAAAATGATGGGCTTTTCTTTCCCGGAGAATTTCAGGCAACCCTATCTGGCCGGCTCCATGAGTGAATTTTGGCGCCGTTGGCATATCACTTTGGGAAGCTGGTTCAGAGAGTATGTTTATATTCCTCTGGGAGGAAATAAAAAGCATGTTTATTTGAATCTGTTCATTGTCTGGCTGCTGACCGGACTTTGGCATGGTGCCAGTTGGAATTTTTTGCTCTGGGGATTTATCTGTTTTGCCCTGATCGCCCTGGAAAAGGCCGGATGGGGGAAGGTACTGGAGCGTCATCCCGTTTTGGGGCATGGATATATGCTGCTGATTATTCCTCTGTTCTGGCTGATTTTTGCCGTAACGGATTTAAAACAGCTGGGGATTTATTTTACACGATTGTTTCCTTTTTTCAAAGAGAATTCTGGAACCATATTTGTAGGGGACTATCTGAAATATTTGCAGATTTATGCCCTGCCTATGCTGGCCTCCCTGGTGTTTTGCATCCCTTTGCCCGGAAAGCTTTATCGCAGGCTGAAGTATTCTTTCGGGATGACCTTGATTTTGGTGATTTTATTCTGGTTATGTATGTACAGTATGTATCAGGGATTGGATGATCCCTTCCTGTATTATCAGTTTTGATCGGAGATTTGGCAATGACAAAGACAGTAAAAAGACAATGGTCCTATCTGGCCATGCTGGGAATTAGTATTTTTTTATTTTTTTTCGGCTGGAAGCTGGATATGATTCATTTAGAGGCTCCGGCTGCCGGTACACAGGCAGAGTTTAGAGACGGTTATAGAGAGCTTAGAGTATTGGAATGGCTGAAAGATTTTTTTCATTTTCCGGATTCCACTCCGGACAGCCCTATTCGTGAAAATCCTTCTCCGGTAAAAGCTACGGACGAAGCAGCTAAGACAGAAGAGGGGGGAGAGAGTCATCCGGAAGAAACAGTCAACAAAGCAGCAGATAATGAAGAGATAATGACAAGTGTGTCAGAAAATGAAACCGCTCCCAGAGAGAACATACAAGCAGAGATGTCGGACAGAAGGATGGGGGCAGCCCAGCCTTTTCAGGCGGATTCCTCTTATTTTGATGATGCTTTATTTATTGGAGATTCCAGGACGGTAGGGCTGTTGGAATACGGCGATCTGGGTCAGGCAGAGGTGCTTGCAGATTCGGGAATGAGTGTATATAAGATTATGAAGACGGCATTTCCCTTAAAAAATGGTGAAAAAGTCTATCTGGAGGAGCTTCTGGCGAACAGAAGCTTTGGGAAAATTTATATTATGCTGGGAATCAATGAGCTGGGCTATGATTTTGATCAGACGGTAAAACGATATCAGGAGCTGGTGGATATGATTTGTGCCGCCCAACCCGGTGCCATTGTTTTTTTGGAGGCCAATCTGCACATTACCCAGGAAAAATCAGGGCAGTCACCCCACTATAATAATGAAAATATAAATCGATTTAATTATGCAGTCAGCGAAATGGCAGATGGAGAGAGGATATTTTATCTGGACGTAAATCCCTTATTTGACGATGAAAGGGGAGCGCTCAATCCGGAACTGACGACAGACCATACTCACATTTTAGGCAAATATTATGCCAGCTGGGTAGACTGGATACTTACTCAGGCAAGATAAGGAGGAACAGGTAGGCATATGCTCCATTTTCCTCAGGAAATGGGAAGCTGAAAGGATTGAAGGAGAAGCTCATACTCCTGGGTAAGCTCTTCCACAGATAGGGAGGAGCTTACCCAGTAAAGGGCAACCTGAATGATTGTTCCGGTATAGAAGTAGGCCAGCATACTTAAGCTGACTGGGAATTCGGCTCCATTTTCCTGTTGCTTTTGAAGAATCAGCAACATATGGTGGTGGAGTTCATCGGACATAATCTCAAACAGTGTAGAAAAGGCAGAACTATCCAGCACACCGTTTACAATCCGGCGATGATTATCGATAAAATGAACAAATTTAGTAAACAGATGAAGACAATAATCATTGGAGCTCAAATCCCTGTTGTGGAAAGGCTCCAGGTCGATGGTCAGTGAATTTCCTACCTCCTGAACGAAGAAAGCGAAAAAATCATATTTATCCTCAAAATGCTTATAGAAGGTGGCACGCCGGATCATACTCGTCTCACATAATTCATTAATCGTTATTTCTTCAAACTTCTTTACAGAGAGAAGTTGCAGAAAACTATCACACAGGGCCTTGTAGGTTTTAAGAACCCGAAGGTCTTCTTTTTTTGTCTTATTTTCCATGATAATCCCCATACATA
>JBJELS010000309.1:0-15128 GCA_051879275.1 Lachnospiraceae bacterium | reverse complement strand
TTATTTGCAAGACTGGCTGGGTAAAATATGACCGGGCTTCTCTGATATAAAATACATTTTGTAGGAGTTTGTCAATTAACTGACAATTTTCAAATTCCTGTACGTTGAAATCTTCTACAAATACTATATACTGATTGCGTAACAAATGTCAATTAAAATTCATTTGTATGCTAAAAACTGATTTGGGAGGAGAGAATAGGGGGAAGCGTATCACAGATAAAGCCTGTAATATGCCAATGGATGTATGATGGAGAAATTTTATGCGAAAGTAATTGAAAAAAGGAAAATCATTCTGGTATGTTTTATCCTTTGTCTGGCAATCAGTTTCTTTTGCCAGCAATTTGTGGAGGTCAATTATAATATGAATGATTATCTTCCGGAGGATTCTCACTCAACGCTCTCCTTGGAGATAATGGAGGAAGAGTTTGAGGGGGCTATCCCCAATGCCAGAGTGATGATCAGAGGGGTTACTCTGCCTCAGGCTCTTGAATATAAGGCAAGGCTGGAGGCTATTGACGGAGTGGTACAGGTGACCTGGTTAGACGACTCCGTGGATATGAAGCAGCCACTGGAAATGGAGGATAGTGAACTGATTGAAACCTATTATAGGGATGGGAATGCGCTGTACATGGTAGCCGTAGAGGAGAAAAGAGCGGTTGAGGTGGTTGCTGCCATACGCGAGCTGATTGGGGATGAAAATGCCATGACAGGTTCAGCAGTGAGTACAGCAGTATCCACTACGGGAACCGTATCGGAAATCAGAAAGATTACGGCTTTTGCCGTTATTTTTGTACTCCTTGTGTTGGTACTGACTACCAATAGCTGGCTGGAACCTCTGGTGGTGATAACGGGACTGGGAGTGGCTATTCTGCTGAATACGGGAAGCAACCTGATTTTTGGAGAGATTTCCTTTGTGACCAATGCAGCAGGGAGTATTTTGCAGCTGGCAGTATCTTTGGACTATTCGGTATTTTTGCTCCATCGCTTTGAGGAATATAGAAACGAGGCAGGCTCACCGGAGGAGGCAATGAAGCTGGCCCTGGTAAAATCAACCAGTTCTATTCTCTCCAGTGGACTGACTACAGTAATCGGATTTTTGGCGTTGGTGCTTATGCGATTTAAAATCGGCCCCGACTTGGGACTTGCGTTGGCCAAAGGGATATTGATCAGTCTGATTACCGTATTCTTTTTCATGTCGGGCTGGATACTATCTACCTTTAAATGGCTGGACAGAACCAGACACAAAAGCTTAATGCCCTCTTTTGTGGGAGTGGGGAAGATGATCAAAAGGCTTACTCCCTTTTTTGGACTGATCTTTGTACTGCTAATGGCGCCGGCCTATCTGGCCAGCATACATAATGATTATTATTACGGCTCTTCGCGGATATACGGTGAAGGAACCAAACTGGGAGAGGATACAGAGGCGATAGAAACTATTTTTGGAAAGAATGACACCTATGTGCTTCTGGTGCCGCGAGGGAATAAGGTGTTGGAAACCGCTCTGGTAGGAGAACTGAAGGAACTGCCTCAGATCACAGGAGTAATTGCTTTTGTTGAACAGGCAGGTGCAGAAATCCCGTATGAATATTTGGATGCAGTTACACTGGCTCAGTTGGAATCCGATAACTACAGCCGCATTGTGCTCTCAGCCGAGGTGGATTATGAAGGATCTGAAACCACGGCGCTGGTAGAACGCATACATCAGTTTGCCGGAAAATACTATCCGGGCAGCTACTATCTGGCAGGAGAAGGCATTAGCACCTATGATCTGATGAATACAATTACGGCTGATAATGTTAAGGTGAATCTCGTGGCCATAGGAGCGGTTTTTCTGGTACTGCTGATGACAATGAAGACCTTAACCCTGCCAATTATTCTGGTATTGACCATAGAAACGGCCATTTGGCTGAATCTGGGCCTGCCTTATTTCCAGGGACAGCCTTTATTCTACATTGCCTATCTGATCATCAGCTCTGTGCAGCTGGGGGCTACGGTAGATTATGCGATTCTCTTTACGGATCGCTATAGGGAGAACCGGGAGAATATGGGAAAAGGAGAAAGTGCAGTCGCCACAGTAAGTCAGGTTACTGTATCCATATTGACTTCAGGAAGTGCACTTACGGTAGTAGGGTTCCTTTTGGGTAAATTTTCCAGCAACGGTCTTTTGTCGCAATTGGGGCTGCTTTTGGGAAAAGGAACACTGTTTTCCCTGTTTGCCGTATTTTTTGTCCTGCCGGGATTTTTGATGCTACTGGACAGATTATTTGTTAAAAGGTAACTATTTCAGTAGGTATGCAATTATCAGTGTCGGCGATCCGGCGTTCGGTATACCAAAAAACGTTTGCAATACAGAAGAATGGAGGTAGCAATGAAAAGAAAGAGCGTAAAGGCGATCAGTCTGCTTTTGATACTGGCTCTAAGCTGTGGCCAGACCAGTATGGGGGCACAGGCAGCAGAGCAAAAGAAAATAACTACAGTGGGAAGTAAGAAAAGCGATGGCAAGGCGTCTGCAAACCCAATGGCGTCAGCCAAGGAGGAGGTGGTCTATTCCAACCTTACTGCAGAAGGTAAGGTAGAAGGGATTTATGTGGTAAACAGCTTTCAGGGGGTAAAGGGGAAAACAATCGTTGATTATGGTAGCTATACGCAGGTAATCAATCTCACCACCAGTGAGGAGATCCGGCAGAACAAGGATGAGATTACCCTGGTTACACAGGCGGATAAGGTGTACTATCAGGGGAATTTAAGTACAAAAAACCTTCCCTGGAAAATAGAAATCGGATACGAGGTAGACGGAAAAGGCTATAAGCCGTCAGAGGTAGGGGGGAAAAGCGGGCATCTGAAAATGGAAATCGACATCTCCCAAAATCCGGCAGTAGACGACAGCTTCTGGGAAAGCTATGCTTTACAGATCAGCTTTATGCTTGATGGGGATACCTGCAAAAACATTACGGCAAAGGATGCAACTATTGCTAATGTAGGCAGCTCCAAGCAGCTTTCCTATATCTGCCTTCCGGGAAAAGAGGCAAAGCTTCTGGTGGAGGCAGATGTTACGGATTTTGGACTGGGTGAGATTTCCATTAATGGCACCAGGCTGAATCTGGACATGGAGGTAGACAGTGGAAAAATCAATGACCAGCTTAAGGAGGTGCAGAATGCTGTAGCAGAAGTCGATGATGGTGCAAAAGAATTGCAGAAGGGGGCAGGAGAATTAACCGATGGGGTCAAAGATGCCTATGACGGCTCAATGGATCTGCAGGAGGGAACCAATAGCCTTAAGGAAGGAACCGGCAGCCTGCAGCAGGGGGCAGCACAGCTCCAACAGGGTGCAGGGCAGCTTCAACAGGGAATTGGTGAATTACAGCAGGGAGCGAATACCCTGAATCAGAGGTCAGGCGAGCTGAGTAGCGCAGCAGCGCAGCTGGCCAGTGGTCTGGAGAGTCTGCAGACAGGAATCGACACCTATCAGAATGCCTTACAGCAGCAGCTTTCTCAGGCAGGTGTAGGGGATATAAATGGTCTTTTGGCTTCCCATGATGCTCTTTTAGGTGCTTTGGGAATCAGCAATACCCAAAGAGCTCTTTATGAAGCCTACGCTTCAAGAGGAGATCAGGGAGCCATGCAGAAGCTGCAGGAGCTGGCTTATGCCCAGGATGGGGAAGCCATGGCTTTGTTGGGAGAATATCAGCGTACCCAAGATCCTTTGGTGATTACAGAGTACATTACCCAGGCGGGAACCCTGATTGCGGTAGAGACTCTGGTGTCCGCAGACAGAGTCTATATTGAGGGCAGCAGCAGCGCCATTAATCAGATTGCTCAGGCTGCTCCTGCACTGGTGGAGGGCAGCAGGCAGCTAAGCAGCGGAATTGCCTCCTATACCGGAGGAGTTTCTGATCTGGCGGCGGGAGCCTCCGGCCTGAAAGAAGGGATCGACAGCCTGAAGGAAGGGATCGACAGCCTGAAGGAAGGAAGTGACAGTCTCTACTCAGGTGCAGAGAGTTTGCAGGAGGGAAGCAGAACCCTGACAGAGGGAATGGCAAATCTTTATGATGGCTCTGCCTCTTTACAGGCGGGAACCAATGAACTGAAAAAGGGAACTGGGGAATTCTATGAGGAAACCAGAGATATAGACGGGAAGGTACAGGATTCCATTGATGAAACCATGAAGGAAATGCTGGGTAAGGATGTGCCGGTTAAATCCTTCGTCTCAGAAAAAAATACAAATGTAGAATCGGTGCTTTTTGTGATGAAAACTGCGCCTGTGGAAGCTCCCGTACAGGAGGGGGAAATAGCACCAACAGTGCAGGAGTTAAGCTGGTGGGAGAAGTTCAAAGCCCTATTTCGCTGAAGCTCCATGTGGTCAGTACCACGATGAATGAAAGCTTTACACCGGATTTTCTTTATGCTATCCTAAGAGAAACTCTGATACAGGAGAAAAACGGTGCCTAATATCAATCTACTGATTAAGCCGGCCTCCGGGCTGTGCAATATGCGCTGCAGCTATTGCTTTTATCATGATGAAGCCTTGAACCGCCAAACTGCCTCCTACGGAATGATGGAGGAAGACACTTTGGAGGCGGTCATTCAGAAGGCCATTGCCTTTTCGGATACGGACTGTACCATTGCCTATCAGGGAGGAGAGCCTACCTTAAGAGGCCTGGATTTTTTTCGGCGATCCATCCGACTGCAAAATAAGCATAATACGAGAAAAATACGAATCCATAATGCGATCCAGACCAATGGCCTTCTTCTGGATGATGACTGGGCCGAATTCCTCCATGATAATCATTTTCTGGTGGGGATATCTCTGGATGGAATACAGTTTACCCATGACCGACTGCGGACAGACCAGACCGGAAGGGGGACCTTCCATCGGGTAATGGAGGCTGTCGACCTGTTGAAAAAGCATGAGGTGGAGTTTAATATTCTGACGGTAGTCAATGCCCTGACGGCAAAGAAAATCAGCCGGATTTATTCCTTCTATCGGGAGCAGGGATTTGCGTATCTCCAGTTTATTCCCTGCCTGAATCCTCTGGAGGGGGGAGGGGAGCAGTATGAATATACTCTTACGCCAAAAGCCTATGGTCATTTTTTAAATACTCTGTTTGATTTGTGGTATCAGGAACTGCTGGAAGGAAGAAGGGTTCATATTCAGCTTTTTGAGGAATACATTCGTATGCTTTACGGGCAGATGCCAAAAGTGTGCGGAATGCTTGGAGTTTGCTCCTGCCAGAATGTGGTGGAGGCAGACGGGGAGGTATATCCCTGTGATTTTTATGTTCTGGATCAGTACAAGCTGGGAAAGCTGACGGAAAAGTCCATGGAGGATATCCAAAACAAGCGGAAGGAAATCCGTTTCATTGAGCAATCTCTGCCTGTGCCGGAGGAATGCAGAGAGTGCAGGTATTATCTGCTGTGCAGAGGCGGGTGCCGCCGTTATCGCCAGCCGGTGCATTGCTTCTGCGAATCCTACAAAGCTTTTTTTGACTATTGCCTTAAGCGATTGGAAAAGGCAGCAGTGATGTATGCCGAAGCCCTAAATTAATTGGGGAAGCAGCTGCCAGGGAAAACAAATATTGAATAGTGACGAGCAAGTAAAAGAAGGATCGGTACAAAGCTCCTGCTGAGGAGTATGGCGGCGATCCTTTTTTTGTGGAAAAACAATGAAAAATAAGCAGTTGCTCAGAACCCCATTCGCTATATAAAGTTCAAGGAGATGTCCATTCCTGCAAGCAGGATGTTCATTTCATTGAACCTTTGCATGGCTCTGAATAGTTACAAAAATAAAAAGAATAAGACAGAATAAACGGATAAAATCACCATAAAAAAGATGCAAAGAAAGAAAACGAGGGCGAATGTGACAAAAAATAAAAAAAATCCATACAACATTTATGAAAAACGACCTATTCCATACAACTTTTTAATAAAAATAAATAACTTGTGTTGTATATAGAGGTTTCTCATGCTATATTTGCCTTATTAAATGCTGCATCAGGCAGCGGAAAGAGAGGAAAAAATGAAAAAGAGATTTTTAAGCAGTATTTTGGCTCTGGTTATGGTAATAGTTTTGCTGGCAGGCTGCGGAGGTTCAAAAACGACAAGCTGGACAGTTACCTGTCCCTGGGCTCCCTCCGGTGTGGCAGCCATGGTCAGCCAGAAGGCGGCCTCCCTGTCCACTGAGTACTCTGACAGCATTATTCTGGTAGCAGATGCAATTAAAGGCGATGCAGCAACCGTGAATACCTGGGTAGCAGACACTAAGGCAGGAGACCCTGAATTGGTATTTGCAGGAGAAGGCCTGTTTGCCATCACCTCTATTTTGGATCCGGCAAAATTACAGTTTACCTATGATGACTTTATCTTTGTAGAAAACCTGTATTCTTCCGTATTCGTCATGTCTGCAGATGCTTCCCTGGGCATTAAGAGCATTGACGATTTGAAGGCTTACCTGGAAACGGCTGAGGAGGTGAGTGTAGCAACCAACGGAGCTACCGGCTCAGAGGCATTTCTGGCGGCCTCACTTCTGGGCGCTATGGGCTATGGGAATAAATTGAAGCTCACCCCTTACAGCTCGGCAGCAGAGGCAGCGCAGGCAGTGGTAAGGGGAGAAACCAATCTGGCCGTATCCCATCAGTCGCAGATTCTGGAATCCTATCAGCAAAATGGAGTTACCATTGTATGTGCATTCGATGAATCCGACATTACAGAGGGTGTATTTGCAGGTATAGAAGGAGTTGGTAAGTATGGATATCCTTATTTCCGTAATCGCTGCTTCGTGCTTGCCCGCTCCGGTACCGAAGCGAAGGTGATAGAGGAACTGAAAGCGTTGTATGATGACATTCTGTCGGATGAAGAGATGAAGACCTGGCTGGTGGACACCATGATGCTGGAGGTGGATACCATGACTGAAGCTGATGTACAGGCTCATATTCAGAATGTACAGGATATTGTAAATGAATATTATGATTTGGTCGTACAGTAAAATCCTTTTGGGGATGGGCAGCCCGGATGGGAGGCTCATCCCTTTTTCATAGAGAGAGGGAAGCTGTGCACAGGTGTATGAGCAAGAAAGGAGTGACAGATCAATGAAAGAAAAAATAACCCGGCTGGATCGTTTGGATGCCGGAAGGGATACCCTGGGAAAGAGGTTGGCGGCCAAGGAAATCCAGCTTCCCACAGAACTGTTTGCAGGAAGCTTCTTTTTCCTTTTGGCTATCGTGATTTATATCATTATGCCTAATCAGGTAGCTGTTGCGGATTCGGATGTGGTAAACGGAAGAGCATTCCCCACCCTGCTTGTAGGCCTGATGCTGGTTTTCAGTTTGGTCCTGCTGGTACAGGAATGGATTAAGGTAAAAGTAAAAAAGCAGCCCCTGACAACGAAGAAGATAAATCTCCTGGTGGAGATAAAGGCTCTGGCTATTCTGGGGATTCTGCTTATTACCTATTTCCTCTGCCGCATGACCAATCTGTTTGTCATTGGCGCCTGCTTCTGCTGTCTGGGCTTTCTGGTGTATTTCAGGTGCCGTAAGGTGAGCTACTATGTAATCACTCTGACGATGGCCGTATCAATCTGGGCGGCCTTTCGATTCGGGCTGAATGTCAGCTTTTAGGAAGGGGGGGGAAGAATATGCTGGAATTTATCGGACCGGCGCTGGAGCACCTGTTTACCCTGGAAAACTTTTTATGGATGAATCTGGGGATTTTTATTGGTTCTGTTTTTGCGGCGATTCCCGGACTTACGGTTATCCTGTGTGTGATTCTGTTTTTGCCCTTTACCTATAAAATGACGGCAATTCCCGGCATGATGTTTCTTTTGGGCATCTACTGTGCAGGGGGCTATGGGGGAAGTGTATCTGCAATCCTGATCAACACTCCGGGAACTCCGCATTCTGCCACAACCATGCTGGATGGCCATCCGCTGTCCCAAAGAGGAAGAACAAAGGCAGCTTTAAGAATTGCTTTATATGCTTCTGCTTTTGGAGGGGTTTTTTCTGCTTTAATGCTGCTGTTCTTAGGGCCTCAGGTGGCACAGGTGGCAGCCCGGCTGGGTACGGCAGAATACTTTATGGTATGCCTTTTTGGATTAACTATAATTGCAGGAGTATCAGGGAAAAGCATGATTAAGGGGATTATTTCTGCCTGTATTGGCTTATTGATTTCCTGCATTGGAGCAGATCCCCTGACCAGCTACGATCGATTTACCTTTGGCATATCCCGGCTTTATTTAGGGCTGGACTTGGCAATCTGCCTGATTGGACTTTTTGCCCTGGTAGAAATTTTAAGTAAGGCTGAAAAGAAACCGGGTCCTCTGGTGCTGGATACGGAAAAGATGAACGATAAGGGGGAGATTACTAAAGAGGAATATAAGAGGATGCTCCGGCCTACGCTCATTTCCTCACTGCTGGGAGTGATGGTGGGAATTATCCCCGGTACGGGAGCCTCAGAGGCTTCCTGGCTGGCCTATGATCGAGCCAGAGCAATGTCCAAGCATAAGGAGGAATTTGGCAAGGGCTCTGTAGAGGGTATTGCAGCAGCAGAGGCAGCCAATAATGCGGTGACTGGAGCAACCCTGATTCCGCTGCTGACCATGGGAATCCCGGGTGACGGTACTGTGGCCATCATGCTGTCTGCTCTGATGATTAATGGACTGAATCCGGGACTGAGCTTGTTTACCACTCAGGGAGACATTATGTATGCCATTATGATTGGTCTGATATTTGTCAACCTGTTTATGCTGCTGCAGGGGCAGTTTTTGACCAGGATGTTTGCTAAGGTGGTTTCTATTCCCCAGGAAATCCTGACACCGATTATCGTAATTTTCTGCTTTGCAGGAGCCTATTCCGTAAATAAGAACTATTTTGATGTGGGGGTGGCATTGCTTTTTGCCATAGCTGCATGGTTTTTACGAAAGCTGGATATGCCGCCGGTGCCTATCCTACTGGGGATGGTACTGGGAAATATGACTGAAACCAATTTTAGACGGGCATTACTATTGTCCAATGGTAATCCTGCGATTTTTGTCAGCAGTATTTATTGCATTATTTTCCTGGCATTAACTGTTTTTGCAATAGCTGCTCTGGTGCGCAGTAAGATGAAGGAAGCAAAAACAGATAGAAGGGGAGAAGAGTAAAGTAAAGTAAAGGAGAGAGTTCTATGGCATATAACATTATATTTTATTTTACGGATCAACAGAGGGCAGATACCTGTGGCTGCTATGGGCAGCCTCTGAATGTAACCCCAACACTGGACAGGCTGGCTAAAGAGGGTGTAAAATTTGAATACGCCTTCTCACCGCAGCCGGTGTGTGGTCCCTGTCGGGCATTATTCCAGACCGGGAAATACCCTACCGAAACCGGCTGCTTTCGGAATAATATCATGCTCCCCACCGGGATAAAAACGTTGGCCAACTATATTGAAGAAGCCGGATACGAAACGGCATACATCGGTAAGTGGCATCTGGCCAGCGATGGAGAACTGGAGAAGCCTCCGGTAATTGATCATACGGTTACGGCTGTTCCCCGGGAACTAAGAGGCGGTTATAGCGGATTTTGGCGGGCTGCGGATGTACTGGAATTCACCTCTCATGGCTATGACGGTTATGTCTTTGACGAGAATAATGAGAGGATTGATTTTACCGGCTACCGGGCGGACTGCATTACCGATCTGGCCCTGGATTTTTTTGACCGGAGAGATGAGAAGAAACCCTTTTTTATGACCATTTCCCATATTGAACCCCACCATCAGAATGACCATAACCGCTATGAGGGGCCTGAAGGTTCTAAGGAACGGTTTAGGGATTACGTTCTGCCAGAGGATTTAAAGGTGCTGAGGGGAGATGCAGACAGGGAATATCCCGATTATCTGGGAGCCTGTGCCAGCCTGGATGAGAATCTGGGTAGGCTGATTGAAAGGCTGAAGGAAAAGGGGCTGTATGAGAATACCATCATTATTTTCGGCGCAGATCATGGTTCTCATTTCAGAACCAGAAATCAGGACAGTCATCTGCTGGGCTATGATGATTATAAGCGGAGCTGCCATGATGCAGCTTTAAGAGTGCCCCTGGTCATTGCGGGAGGACCTTACAAAGGTGGTATTACCGTAGAAGAATTGGTCAGCATGGAGAGTCTGCCCAAGACGATTCTGGCCATGGCCGGTGTGGAGGTGGGAGCTGCCATGATTGGTGAGAATCTCCTTGACGTAGTGCAGAAGAAAAATCCGGAAAGACCCAATGAGGTATTTGCACAGATTTCAGAAAGTCGTGTGGGAAGATGTATTCGTACACCGGAATATACTTATTCTGTGTATGCGCCTAAGGTTCATGGAGGAGTGGCAGCGGCAGCGAAGGAGTATGCGGATGATTTCCTTTACGATATGACAAAGGATCCTTATCAGTTGACGAATGTGGTGTCCGATCCTGCTTATGCAGCAGTAAAAGAAGACTTGCGCAGTCGGCTGCTGAATTGGATTGAACAGGCAGAGGGAAGCAGACCCATAATCCATGATTGAGGGGATAGGAGCTGTCCTTTCTTTGGTGTATGGTCACCTGGCCGTATGCGTATCAAAATAGAGGTAAGGAGTTTGGGATGGAGGAAAAGGTGGGCAATTCAGGGAGGAAAACTCAAAAAGTATATCTTTGGATGAGAACCTATATTGATGAAAATAAGTTTGCAAACAGTGGAAAGCTTCCTTCGGAAAACGTTCTGAGCATACGTTTGTCGGTCAGCCGGGAAACGGTTCGGTTAGCCTTTAAGCGGCTGGAAGAGGAAGGACTGATTCGCCGGGTAAAGGGCAGCGGAACGTTTATTAATAAAGAAGTGGCTCTGACTAAGGAGTTGGGAGGAAGTGGCGGAAAGATTAAAGTGGGCTTGATTTTGCAGGGACAGGATACCGCAGCCAATTCTTCTCTGATTGAGGGGATACGAAGTGTGGTCTCTGAGGATGAGGTGGATCTGAGAATCTTTCTTACGGACAATAAGTTCGTCAATGAGCGGCGCTGCCTCCAGACGATAATTCATCAGGACTTCCAAGGCTTTATTGTAGATGGGGTGAAGGCCAGTATGCTGAATCAGAACCTGGACTGCTATGAGCAGATTTATCAGAAAAAGATTCCTGTAATCTTTTATAACAATTACTACAAAAACCTGAAATATCCTCATGTTACGGTAAATGACAGACAGTGTGCCAATCGTCTGATGGCTCTTTTAATTAAAGCAGGGCACAGACGGATCGCAGGGATTTTCAATTATGATAATTACCAGAGCATAGAGAAATTTCAAGGTATGACTGCGGCTATGCGGCGTCATGATGTGGAATTCCAGGATGACTATATTAAATGGTATATTTCTGATGAGAGTCATGAATCCCGTTTTGAGCGTTCTGTGGAAAAGTTTCTTAAGAACCTGCCGCAGTGTACTGCCATAGTTTGCTGCAATGTAATGATTTATCGGCTGGTACAGCAGATTGTAGAAGGGATGGGAAAAAGCATTCCCGAGGACTATTCTGTGGTCTGCTTTGATTATTCCGGGGATGATTGGAGAGAAAAAGGGATTACCTGCTCCATACATCAGGGAAATCAGATTGGACAAGAGGTAGCGGCCCGATTGCTGAAGATGATTAAAAACAGGGAATGGAAGGAGGAAAAATATTCCTGCGTACTGTCACCACAGATTTTTGTGGGAAATTCAATCGGAATGTTGTGTTATCCATATTCGGAGAGCGGAGCTGAAGGAAGATCAGCTTTGCAGAAAGGGAGGAAAAGATGACTGCTTTAAGCACACTCTGCTATATTCAGCAGAACGATAAATATCTGATGCTTCACCGAACAGTAAAGAAAAATGATGTGAATAAGGATAAGTGGATCGGTGTAGGAGGACATTTTGAGGCGGATGAGTCTCCGGAGGAATGCCTGTTAAGAGAGGTAAAGGAGGAGACCGGGTATACATTGACCTCTTACCGCTATCGGGGCCTGGTCACCTTTGTGTCAGGTAATGGAGTAACGGAATATATGTCTCTTTTCACAGCAGATGGCTTTGTGGGGGAACCGATTCCCTGCGATGAAGGAGAGCTGGAATGGGTGGAAATCGATAGAATAGAAGAATTGAATATCTGGGAAGGAGATAAAATTTTCTTTCGGCTTTTGAAGGAAAGAAAGGACTTTTTTTCTTTGAAGCTGGTCTATGACGGCAGTGACAGATTGGTAGAGGTTAAGCTGGATGGTCAGGTCTATGATTGGAAATGAGCATAAAAGCAGATGGAAAAGTTGGAGAGATTAGACTTATATTTTGAATTATATATACAATTATACAAATTAAAGCATAATAGAAAAATAATTTTATAAAATTTACAAAAATAGATTGACAAATAAAAGCTGCCATGCTATTATTCTATTAACAACAAACCACACTAATTACAGAGTGATTAGAACCATAAAGAGGAGGATTGGAGGTATAATCCAATGGGACCAATCGACAGTTAAACTCAATATGAGAGTGGTAATGTACAGCAGTTCCTGACAAGAGAGACCCTTTAATTGCATTCGGAGAAAGAGGCAGAAGAAGAGGTATATAGTAGCTGGCACTCATATTGAATATTTACCGCAATAATTTAAAAAGTAGGAACAGTGTAAAGAAACTTTTCTTACAGGGCAGTATTTTAAATTGTTAAAAAGAAAATCTATATGATACTCTCTAAGCAAATTTTATTTGTGAGTCGGGAATAAAAATAAACCTTTATTATAGATTCTATATAGGATTAAACGGTGAGAGCGGGAATCTGCTTTTTGATTATGATTCGATTGAAATAGATGATTGTAGCCCCGCTTTTACAGAAAGAGGAACAACCGTTGGACACAGAAGTGAAGTGAAACGGCCACTATCAGTTGATATACAGATAGTGGTCGTTTTTTTTGCCCATACGGAGTAATAAAACAGGAAAAAAGCACTAAGATTTTTAAATTACCTATTGACACGGTGGGTTAATAGGTGTATTATCGTATCAACCCTAAGGTTTGATGGGTTAATACATAGCATTCATATATGGTTTCTGATTTTAGGAGGAAGGAAGAATGAGCAGAAAAAATTACAGATTTGAAACCCTGCAGTTACATGTTGGTCAGGAAAATCCGGATCCGGCAACGGATGCAAGAGCAGTACCTATCTATGCCACAACATCCTATGTCTTTAAGGATTCTGCACAGGCGGCAGGCCGGTTTGCTCTGAGTGAAGGTGGGAATATTTATACCCGACTAATGAATCCCACTTCCGATGTATTTGAACAAAGGGTAGCAGCTTTGGAAGGCGGAGCAGCAGCTTTGGCGACCGCTTCCGGTTCGGCGGCCATTACTTATGCGGTTCAGAACATTGCATTGGCGGGAGACCATATTGTAGCCTGTAAGAATCTTTACGGAGGGACCTATAACCTGTTTGCCAATACATTGAAGGAACAGGGAATTACCACCACCTTTGTAGACCCGGAAAATGTAGAAGAAATCAGAAGGGCTATTCAGCCCAATACCAAGCTGCTTTATGCGGAGACTCTGGGAAATCCCAACAGCGATATTGCAGATTTGGAAACCCTTTCTTCCATTGCTCATGAAGCGGGAATTCCTCTGATTGTGGACAATACCTTTGCCACCCCTTATTTACTCCGTCCTATTGAACATGGAGCAGATATTGTGGTACATTCAGCGACCAAATTTATGGGCGGTCACGGTACCGTAATGGGTGGTATAGTGGTTGATTCCGGAAAATTCGACTGGGCATCCAACGATAAATTTCCCGGTCTTTCCACACCCAATCCTTCCTATCATGGTGTGATATTTACCCAGGCCTGTGGAAATCTTGCTTATATTCTAAAATTAAGAACTACACTGATGAGAGATCAGGGAGCGACCATTTCTCCCTTTAACTCCTTTTTGCTGTTACAAGGGCTTGAGACATTGTCTTTGCGTTTGGAAAGGCATGTGGAAAATGCGTTGAAGGTGGTAGATTTTCTGGTCAAGCATCCCCAGGTGGAGAAGGTTAACCATCCTTCCTTATCTGAAGGAAAACAGAAGGAGCTGTATGAGCGTTATTTTGCTGGGGGAGCAGGCTCTATTTTTACCTTTGAAATTAAAGGAGATGCGAAAACGGCACAGAAGTTTACAGAAAGTCTGGAGCTGTTTTCCCTGTTGGCAAACGTAGCAGATGTGAAGTCTCTGGTGATTCATCCGGCCAGTACAACTCATTCACAGATGAACGAAGAAGAACTGGCCTATTGTGGAATTAAGCCGAATACGGTACGCTTATCCATTGGAACAGAGCATATTGAAGATATTTTGGAAGATTTGGAGGCTGGCTTTAAAGCCGTAAAATAGATAGAAGCAATTATTTAGATTAAAATGCTGTTAAAGCAGCAGGAAAAGAGGTAATTATGGCAAAGATATATACATCAGCAGATCAGTTGGTTGGAAAGACTCCCCTTTTGGAGCTGACCCATATTGAAAAGGAATTTGGTCTGAAGGCAAGAATTCTGGCGAAGCTGGAGTATTTCAATCCGGCAGGAAGCGTAAAGGACAGAATAGCAAAGGCTATGTTGGATGATGCGGAGAAGACGGGGAAGCTGGTTAAGGATTCCGTCATTATTGAACCCACCTCCGGAAATACCGGAATTGGTCTGGCAAGTGTAGCGGCAGCCAGAGGCTATCGGATTATTATTGTAATGCCGGATACCATGTCCGTGGAAAGAAGACAGCTGATGAAGGCATATGGGGCAGAACTGGTTCTTTCAGAAGGTGCCAAGGGAATGAGCGGTGCTATTGCTAAGGCAAAGGAACTGGCAGAATCCATTCCCAACAGCTTTATCCCGGGACAGTTTGATAACGGAGCCAATCCTAAAGCGCATCTCGAATCCACCGGTCCTGAGATTTATGAGGATACGGATGGAGAGGTAGATATTTTTGTGGCCGGCGTAGGTACCGGAGGAACGGTTACCGGAGTAGGACAGTATCTGAAAAATAAAAAGCCCGGGGTAAAGGTTGTGGCAGTAGAGCCGGAGGCCTCTCCCGTTTTATCCGGAGGAAAGCCCGGACCACATAAGATTCAGGGAATCGGAGCAGGCTTTGTACCTTCTATTCTGAATACCGATAT
>JBJELS010000308.1:0-5492 GCA_051879275.1 Lachnospiraceae bacterium | reverse complement strand
CGGAAATTCCTTAGATATGGCAGCCTCTCTAAAAACACAGCCACTAAAAATAGAAAAGAGTGTAGAGAATGAAATCTTAGAAACTGAAAATAACTCAAAATCTACAATAAAGGTGAAGGAAGAAAGTCTACAGATCATATTTAATGAGCAAGGATATGTTTATAAGGGAGGCTTTAACAACGGTAGTAGTAGAGCAATGGAAAAAGAGACCATCTTGGAAGATGAATCAGGTAATTCAAACCCAGGAGAGGATAATAGGATATCAGAGATTGAATTATCGTATGATGAAGCACAAAGATTTTTCCCAGCAGATAGATGGTATTGGTTGAATAACTCTTATTTATATTCTTTGGCTGAGAATATTTCCTTTGTTACATCTGCTGAAGATATAGTTACAGGGAAATATTCAGTCGGGGAATCTGAAGTGCGAATTCGTGTTTTCGTGATAGATGCGAGTGAGAATGGTAATTTTGAATTCGGAGCAAGATTTCCCTCTAATTTATATAATATCCACCAAGTCGATGCGGATTATCTGTGGGAATGCTTTTCTTACAAAACTTATTATGATGAAGAATGGACAAGCGCCGTATATGCAAATTACGAATTTGTTTGCGAAATATCATTCCATAATTGTGATGAAGAGCTTATTAAAAATACACTTGCTAGTTATTCGAAAATATGAAGATAATTCATATGGTGACCATTTAGATGATAGTGAAGGATATTATTTTACCCGTAGCTAATAAGAAGATATGTTATATTTTTCCTAGAATTCCTCTGTCAAGGAGGAACCAAATGAGTACCATGAAGACATTAAGCGAATTGACTATTTGCGATAACTTTCTCTTTGCCGCCGTCATGCAGCAGGCAGACAACTGCCGGACAGCTACGTCATCTTTATCTGCGGCTTTGATCCCTTTGGATTAAAGCGGTATCGATACAGCTTTGAGCGTCTCTGCCTTGAGGACAGGAGTCTGCATCTGCAGGATGGAAGCCGAACCATCTTTTTAACCATCAGAGGGGAGAATGAAGCCGGGGATACTAAGGAGTATTCGGATGCCTACGTGGGACAGCTGCAAAGAAGCATAGAGGAAGTGAAGCGAAGCAGAGAAATGAGGAATCGATATATGTGGTTTGAGCTGATGTTAAGAGACGAATATCGTAAGGGTATAAATGAAGGTGAAGTCAAAGGTAAAGTCGAGGACATTCTCGACTTATTGGACGAGCTGGGTGTGGTTTCCAGTTCTCTTCGCTAACAAATTTTGCAGGAAACAGACCCGATGGTTCTTAAGGCAATGTTGAAAGCGGCGGCAAAGGCTGGTAGCCTGGAGCAGTTTGAGACCAACCTTTTTGATAAATTTAAAATCGATTTAAGCAAATCCATTCAGAACAAATCTAAATAAAAATCTACAATCGTAACGATCAACCCCAATTTAGGACAGAGGAATTCTTAGTTTAAGTGGTACATTCATAGAGAATAGGGAGAAGTTGAGAAATTTTTGTGTTTAATAATTATTTTAGAAATATTTTAGCCTTATCTTGTTGACAATAACAAAGGTAAGTGCTATTTTATGGTAAGAAGATGTTAGCACTCGAGCAAAGAGAGTGCTAATAACAAAAGAAAGGGGTGATGGAATTGCAATTAGATGAGAGAAAAATGAAGATTTTGCAGGCCATCATCCGCAACTATCTGGAAACCGGAGAACCGGTGGGAAGCAGAACCATTTCCAAGTATACCGATTTAAATTTAAGCAGTGCTACCATCCGTAATGAGATGGCGGATTTGGAGGAGATGGGGTATATTTTACAGCCTCATACCTCGGCAGGAAGGATTCCTTCCGATGCCGGCTATCGCCTCTATGTAGATTTGATGATGGAGGAGAAGGAACGGGAGGTAGAGGAGCTTAAGGGGGTTCTTTTGGAAAAGGAGGATCGGCTGGATAATCTCTTAAAGCAGACAGCTAGGCTTCTGGCAGTAAATACCAATTATGCCACCATCATTTCCGCTCCCAGTATGTATCGCAATAAGCTGAAATTCATCCAGCTTTCCCGGGTGGAGGAGAATCAGCTGCTGGCGGTAATCGTCATAGAGGGAAACATAATTAAGAACACGATTCTGAATGTGGATGAGGTTCTTACGGATGAAACCCTGTTGAAGCTGAATATTTTATTGAATACCCACTTAAACGGAATGGCCATTGAGGAAATCAATCTTCCTTTGATTACGGCACTTAAACGGCAGGCGGGAATCCATAGTGAGATTATCAGTGAGGTAATCGACTCTGTGGCAGAAGCCATTAAGGCAGATGATAATCTGGAAATCTACACCAGTGGGACGAATAATATTTTTAAGTATCCGGAGCTTGCAGATAACCGGAGAGCCAGCGAATTGATCAGTACCTTTGAAGAAAAAAAGGAGCTGACGGAGCTGGTGAAGGAAACCCTTTCCGAAGACCGGGAGACCGGTATTCAGGTATATATCGGAAAGGAGTCTCCCCTGGAAAATATGGATGACTGCAGTATCGTTACCGCAACCTATGAATTGGGGGAGGGAATGAAGGGAACCATTGGTATTATCGGTCCTAAACGGATGGACTACGACAAAGTGGTGGATAATTTGAGAAATGTGATGCGGCAGTTGGATGCAGTATACAGAAAGGAATAGAAAGGAAAGAGAGTCGTGCAGGATATTTTTGAAGAAGAATTAGAGGATATGGTGGCTGAAGAACTGGCAAAGGAAAGAGCAGCCGGTGCCGGACAGGAAGCAGAGAGAGAAGAGTCTGCAGACAACAGAACGGAAGAGACAGAAACGGCAGAGGATGGGGCAGACAAGGAGCTGGAGGCCTGTGAGGCGGCAGATGAAGCCGCAGAAGAGGACGAAAAGGCTAAAAAAGGAGATAAGAAATTTTTCCAGAAAAAGACGGATAAGAAGACGGCGGCTCTGGAGGAAAAGGTTGCCCAGCTGGAGGATAAGACCAAACGCCAGATGGCTGAGTTTGATAACTTCCGCAAGCGTACCGAAAAAGAAAAGTCCCAGATGTTTGAAACCGGTGCAAAAAGTATTATTGAAAAGATTTTGCCAATCATAGACAATTTTGAACGAGGTCTGGCAGCGGTAGGAGAGGATAACAGAGATTCCTTTTATGATGGTATGTGCATGATTCATAAGCAGCTTTTGGATGAGCTGGAAAAAATCGGAGTTACTCCTATTGAAGCAGTAGGACAGGAATTTGATCCCAATCTCCATAATGCGGTAATGCAGGTGGAAAGTGAGGAATTTGAAAGCGGCTTCATAGCCCAGGAGCTACAGAAGGGCTATAAGTATAGAGACACTGTGGTAAGGCACAGCATGGTAGCAGTAGTGGAATAATGTTGATATAGAAGGAGGAAATAGTTATGAGTAAGATTATTGGTATTGATTTGGGTACAACCAACAGCTGTGTGGCTGTTATGGAAGGTGGCAAGCCCACCGTCATTGCAAATACAGAAGGAGCAAGAACCACCCCCTCTGTGGTAGCATTTACAAAAACAGGAGAAAGACTGGTAGGTGAGCCTGCAAAGCGTCAGGCAGTTACCAATGCGGAAAAGACCATCTCTTCCATTAAGAGAGATATGGGTACAGACCGGGGCAGAACCATTGATGATAAGAAATATTCTCCTCAGCAGATTTCTGCTATGATTCTGCAGAAATTAAAGGCAGACGCAGAAAGCTATTTAGGGGAAAAGGTAAGCGAAGCGGTAATCACCGTTCCTGCCTACTTCAATGATGCTCAGCGTCAGGCAACCAAAGATGCGGGAAAGATTGCAGGTCTGGATGTGAAGCGTATTATTAATGAGCCTACAGCGGCAGCCTTGGCCTATGGTCTGGACAATGAGCATGAGCAGAAAATTATGGTTTATGACCTGGGTGGCGGTACCTTCGACGTATCCATTATCGAAATTGGTGATGGTGTAATTGAGGTATTGGCAACCAGTGGTGATAACAGACTGGGTGGTGATGACTTTGATCAGAAGATCACCGACTATATGCTGTCAGAATTTAAGAGAATGGAAGGCGTAGATTTGTCCAATGACAAGATGGCTCTTCAGAGATTAAAAGAGGCAGCAGAGAAGGCAAAAAAAGAATTGTCCTCTGCTACCACAACCAATATCAATCTGCCCTTTATTACCGCAACGGCAGAGGGCCCCAAGCATTTTGATATGAATCTGACCAGAGCGAAGTTCGATGAGTTGACGCATGATCTGGTTGAAAGGACCGCAGTTCCGGTTCAGAATGCTCTAAAGGATGCAGGTCTGAATGCTTCTGAATTAAGCAAGGTACTGTTGGTGGGTGGTTCCACAAGGATTCCGGCAGTACAGGATAAGGTAAAACAGTTAACCGGCCATGAGCCCAGTAAAACACTGAATCCTGATGAGTGCGTGGCTATCGGTGCTTCCATTCAGGGCGGTAAGCTGGCAGGAGATGCAGGTGCAGGTGAAATTCTGCTTCTGGACGTTACTCCTCTTTCTCTGTCCATCGAGACCATGGGCGGGGTGGCCACCAGACTGATTGAGAGAAATACAACTATTCCTACCAAGAAGAGTCAGATTTTCTCTACTGCAGCGGACAATCAGACCGCAGTAGACATTAATGTGGTACAAGGTGAAAGACAGTTTGCCAAGGATAATAAGTCTCTGGGACAGTTCCGTCTGGACGGAATCCCTCCGGCAATGCGGGGTGTTCCTCAGATTGAGGTTACCTTTGATATTGATGCCAACGGTATCGTAAATGTATCCGCAAAGGATATGGGAACCGGTAAGGAACAGCATATTACTATTACCGCAGGCTCCTCCATGTCTGATGATGAAATCGATAAGGCGGTGAAGGAAGCGGCAGAATATGAGGCACAGGATAAGGCAAGAAAGGAAGCTGTCGATGCAAGAAATGAAGCGGACTCCTTCGTCTTCCAGACGGAAAAGGCTCTGAACGAAGTAGGGGATAAGATTGATGCTTCCGCAAAGGCTTCCGTAGAGGCTGATTTAAATGCCCTGAAGGATATTCTGGAGAAAACAAAGGATCAGGAGATGACTCCTGACCAGGTATCTGAAATGAAGGCAGCACAGGAGAAGCTGATGAGTGGTGCACAGGCTCTGTTTGCAAAGATGTATGAGCAGGCACAGGGAGCAGCAGGTCAGGCAGGTCCCGATATGAGCGGCATGGGAGGAACGGCAGAGACTTCCGGCACTCCTGAGGATGATATTATTGACGGAGATTTCAGAGAGGTTTAATCCTTTATTTAAGGCTGCCCGGCTTTTGCCGGAGCAGCCATTAATCGGTTTTTATAGTAGCAAAGATTGTCAGGAAGAAAGACAATTTTTGGAATGGAGATTAATATGGCAGAGCAAAAGAGAGATTATTACGAGGTCCTGGGCGTTGATAAGAATGCCGATGATGCCGCTTTAAAAAAAGCATATCGTGTTTTGGCAAAAAAATATCATCCCGATATGAATCC
>JBJELS010000307.1:0-5520 GCA_051879275.1 Lachnospiraceae bacterium | reverse complement strand
ATTGGGATATTATCGCCACCGGAGGACTGCTAAAGGCCGGCTCCATGTCTCTTTTGGGGAAAAAGGCATCTGACAGCATTGAAGCCTACAATGCAGATAAGATTTTTTTTTCCTGTAAGGGGCTGGATTTGGAAAAGGGCGTTACAGAGGGTAGTGATGAAATGGGAAGCATTAAGCAAAGTATGATTAAAGCTTCCGGGAAGGTCTATCTTGCTGTGGATTCCTCCAAGTTTGATAAGGTGGCCTTTTCCAATATCTGTAAGCTGCCCCGGCTGGATGTGGTGGTAACAGATAAAAAACCGGAGTCCAGATGGCTGAATGCCTTTGCGGAGCACCGGATTCAATGTATATATCCTGAAACAGAAGTGGAAGAGTAAAAGAAAGGAAAGCGAAATGATGATGTATAATCCCACACCTATAGCAAAATCAGAGCGAATCAAAAGAATGGTGGAGCATCTGTTTGCCAAAATGCCGGAAATAGAGGCGGCAAGAGCTGAGCTGATTACCCAGTCCTATCGGGAAACGGAAGGTCAGCCTACAGTGATTCGTAAGGCAAAGGCTTTTGAGCATATATTAAAACACCTGCCCATTATCATTCGTCCGGAGGAGTTAATTGTGGGAAGCACGACTCTGGCTCCCAGAGGCTGCCAGACTTATCCGGAATTTTCTTATGAATGGTTGGAAGCGGAATTTGATACGGTGGCTACCAGAAGCGCAGATCCTTTTTATATCAGCGAAGAGACGAAGAAAAAGCTGAAGGAGGCAAATGCCTATTGGAAGGGAAAGACCACCAGTGAGCTGGCCACCTCCTACATGGCGCCGGAGACCCTAAGAGCAATGGAGCATAACTTTTTTACTCCCGGCAACTATTTTTACAATGGAGTAGGCCATGTGACGGTACATTATGATCAGGTACTGAATCTGGGACTTAAGGGAATAAAGGAAAAGGCAAAAAAGGAAATGGAGGGCTGTCTGTTTGGCGATGCAGATTATGCTGCGAAAATGGCCTTTTTGGAGGCGGTACTGATTTCCTGTGATGCAGTAATTAACTATGCAAAACGATATTCGATTTTAGCAGCCTCCATGGCAGAAAGAGAAACCAATGCTGCCAGAAAGAAGGAGCTTTTGGAAATTTCCCGAATCTGCTCGCGGGTACCGGAAAATCCGGCACAGAGCTTTCAGGAGGCCTGTCAGTCCTTCTGGTTCATTCAGCAGCTTTTACAGGTGGAATCCAGCGGACACTCCATCTCTCCGGGACGCTTTGACCAGTATATGTATCCTTTTTATGAGCAGGATATGCTGGCAGGAAAGCTGACCAGAGAATACGCACAGGAGCTGATTGACTGTATCTGGGTGAAATTAAATGATTTAAATAAATGCCGTGATGCAGCCAGTGCAGAAGGATTTGCCGGCTATTCCCTGTTTCAGAATCTGATTGTAGGTGGTCAGACGGCGGAGGGAAGGGATGCCACCAATGATCTGTCCTTTATGTGTATAACTGCTTCTGAGCATGTGTTTTTGCCCCAGCCTTCCCTTTCCATTCGCGTATGGAACGGCTCCTCTAAAGAGCTTTTGATGCGGGCGGCAGAGCTGACCAGAACGGGAATCGGTCTTCCCGCTTATTATAACGATGAGGTGATTATCCCTGCATTGGTTAACCGTGGTCTGACCATGGATGATGCAAGAAATTATAATATTATCGGTTGTGTAGAGCCCCAGGTGGGAGGCAAGACCGATGGCTGGCATGATGCAGCTTTCTTTAATATGTGCCGTCCCCTGGAAATGGTATTTTCCAACGGTTATGATAAAGGGGAACAGGCCAGTATCCAGACCGGGGATGTAGAATCCTTTAAGACCTTTGAAGAGTTTTATGAAGCATATAAAAAGCAGATGGAATACAATATATCCCTGCTGGTCAATGCGGATAATGCGATTGATAAGGCCCACGCTGTTCTCTGTCCTCTGCCCTTTGAATCCTGTCTGGTGGATGACTGTATGAAGAGAGGAATCAGCGCTCAGGAGGGCGGTGCCGTTTATAACTTTACCGGGCCTCAGGGCTTTGGTATTGCCAATGTGGCGGACTCTTTATATACCGTAAAGAAGCTGGTATTTGAAGAGAAAAAAGTAACTATGGGTGAACTGAAGCGTGCCCTGGAGATGAACTATGGTAAAGGCTTTGATGCCATTACCGCGGGTGAGGTGGCTGTGCAGGTAGGTAAGGCCTTAACGGCAGCCGGTAAAGAGGTAACCCCTGAGATTATTGCCCTCACCATTAAACAGGTACTGAATATGGAATTGCCTGAGACGGAGAAAAAACGGTATCAGGAGATTCTGGATATGATTGATGAGCTTCCGAAATTCGGAAATGATATTGATGATGTGGATGCGTTGGCGAGAGAAGCAGCCTACCTGTATACCAGACCCCTGGAGAAGTATACCAACCCCAGAGGCGGTATGTTCCAGGCCGGACTCTATCCGGTATCCGCTAATGTACCCCTAGGAGCACAGACAGGAGCAACTCCTGACGGAAGGTTGGCTCATACTCCTGTTGCGGACGGTGTGTCTCCTACCTCGGGAAGAGATGTAAACGGCCCTACGGCAGCCTGCAATTCCGTAGCTAAGCTGGATCACTCCATTGCCAGCAACGGAACGCTGTTTAATATGAAAATGCATCCTACCGCTATGGCGGGACAAAAAGGACTGGAGAATTTCGTATCCCTGGTTCGGGGCTATTTTGATCAGAAGGGCATGCATATGCAGTTTAACGTAGTAGATCGTCAGACCCTTTTAGATGCCCAGAAGCATCCGGAAAAATACAGCGGTCTGGTAGTGCGTGTGGCAGGCTACTCGGCCCTGTTTACCACATTGTCCAAATCCCTGCAGGATGACATTATCCGTAGGACAGAGCAGGCCGTAAATCGATAGGAAATGGCAGTGGTTGCTTGAGCTTTCAATCACTGCTAAAGAGGAAGTTGTATGGAAGATTACAGAAATATTTCCGGCAGAATATTTGATATACAGCGCTATTCCATCCATGATGGAGTGGGAATACGAACCATCGTTTTTTTAAAGGGCTGTGCCCTTAAATGCCGTTGGTGCTGTAATCCCGAATCCCAGTCCTTTGCCGTTGAAACCATGCTGATTAATGGAAAGAAAAAGGTGATGGGAAAAGATGTAACGGTGGCCGAGGTGATGGAAACGGTGAAAAGAGATATGCCTTACTACAGCCGATCGGATGGAGGACTGACTCTATCCGGGGGAGAGTGTCTGTTGCAGCCCGATTTTTCCGGGGGACTTCTAAAGGCGGCAAAGGAGATGGGAATCAATACGGCCATTGAAAGTATGGGCTTTGCCAAATATGAGACGATTGCAAGTATTCTGCCATATCTGGATGTTTACCTGATGGACATAAAACATATGAACCCGTCGAAGCATGCTGAGTTTACGGGAAAAAGCAATGAATTGATGCTGGAGAATGCAAGAAAGATTGCAGAAAGCAGACAGACGGAGCTGATTATCCGTGTTCCTACTATTCCCGGCTTCAATGACACTAAGGAAGAAATAATGGAGATAGCCAAATTTGCAGACTCCCTTCCCGGAGTAAGGCAGATTCACCTTTTACCCTACCACAGCTTTGGCAGAGGTAAATATGAAGGGCTTGGCAGAGACTATCCTATGGGGGAAGCGGCACTGCCTTCAGCAGAAAAAATGCAGCACTTCAAAGAAGCAGTGGAGCAAAATACTGCACTTTACTGCCAAATTGGTGGTTGATTTTTAGAATCGTCAAGTATACTATAAAAGAGTATATTTGGCGATTTTTCTGCCTGAATATGAATGGAGGCTTATATGGATAAAGAATTGGTAATCGTCCTGGATTTCGGAGGACAGTATAATCAGCTGGTAGCACGGCGTGTAAGGGAGTGTAACGTCTATTGTGAAATCTACTCCTATAAAACGGATTTGGACAAGATCAAGGCCATGAATCCCAAGGGAATTATTCTTACCGGGGGGCCCAACAGCTGCTATGAAGAGGGGGCACCTACTTGCGGGCGTGAGTTGTTTGAACTGGGGATACCCGTATTGGGACTTTGCTACGGTGCCCAGCTGATGATGCATGTATTGGGAGGAAAAGTGGAAAAGGCTCCTGTCCGTGAATATGGAAAGGCCCTTGTGTATACCGATTCTGCCTCTCCTTTGTTTGCGGATGTGGAAAAGGAGACCATCTGTTGGATGAGCCATTTTGATTATATTTCCCAGATTGCTCCGGGATTTTCCGTTGTGGCCCACACAGCAGCCTGCCCGGTGGCAGTTGCCCAGTGTACATCGAAAATGCTGTATGCTATCCAGTTTCATCCTGAAGTTTTGCATACCCAGGAAGGAACCAAGATGCTGTATAATTTTGTCCGGGGAATCTGTGGCTGTTCAGGGGACTGGAGAATGGATTCCTTTGTGGAAAACTCCATTGTGGAAATTCAAAAGAAGGTTGGAAAGGGACGTGTTCTCTGCGGTCTTTCGGGAGGGGTGGATTCTTCGGTGGCAGCAGTGCTGTTATCTAAGGCCATTGGAAACCAGTTGACCTGTGTGTTTGTGGATCATGGACTTCTTCGTAAGGATGAAGGGGACGAAGTGGAAGCCATTTTTGGGCCTGAGGGTAACTACGAATTGAATTTTATCCGGGTAAATGCACAGAAACGTTTTTACGCAAAGCTGGCAGGAGTAAGTGAACCGGAAACCAAGCGAAAGATTATCGGCGAAGAGTTTATCCGTGTATTTGAAGAGGAAGCAAAGAAAATCGGGACTGTAGATTTTCTGGTACAGGGAACCATCTATCCGGATGTGGTGGAAAGTGGTCTGGGAGGAGAGTCTGCAGTGATCAAATCCCATCACAATGTGGGAGGACTTCCTGATTATGTGGATTTTAAAGAGATTATTGAGCCCTTAAGAAATCTGTTTAAGGATGAGGTACGTAAGGCAGGGCTGGAGCTTGGCATTCCGGAAAAGCTGGTTTATCGGCAGCCCTTTCCTGGTCCCGGCCTGGGGGTTCGGATTATCGGTGAGGTTACGGCTGAGAAGGTGCGTATCGTGCAGGAAGCAGATGCCATTTATCGGGAGGAAATCGAGAAGGCGGGACTTGCCCGAAGCATTGGCCAGTATTTTGCCGCCCTTACCAATATGCGTTCCGTTGGGGTTATGGGGGATGAACGAACCTATGACTATGCAGTGGCCCTGCGGGCAGTGAATACCATTGATTTTATGACGGCGGAGGCCACGGAGATTCCCTTTGAGGTTCTGCAGACCGTGATGAGCCGAATCATCAATGAGGTCCGGGGAGTCAATCGGGTGCTGTATGATCTGACCAGTAAGCCGCCGGGGACGATTGAGTTTGAATAGGATTTTTTGTTAAAGGGCAAAGCAAATTAGCCTGAAAGGGCAAAAATGTTTAGCCTCAACAAATGAATAAAAGAATGGTAAATGACCTTGATTCATAGCCTTTAAAGGGCTATCGTCAAGGTCATTTTT
>JBJELS010000306.1:0-5565 GCA_051879275.1 Lachnospiraceae bacterium | reverse complement strand
AAAGGCCACTGCTCCCATTACCGGATGAAGACTGCTGATAAAGCCCCCCAGAAAAAGTGTGAATAAGAGTGCGATCATTACCGGAGATACGGTGTGTGCATAGAATACCTCCAACAGTTCAATATCGGCAGTAATTACAGAAATCAGATTTCCCTTATCCTTTCCCTCCAGCTTTGCCGGGCAGAGCCTTCTTAATGCCCCAAATACCCGGTCACGAATCAGGGCCAGCAGCCGGAAGGCAATAAAATGATTACACAGCTGTTCTCCATAGCGAAAAGGCCCCCTGAACATGGCCAGCACCAATGCTGCCGCCAATGCCGCCATCAAGGTAAAGGGAGTATCCAGACCAAGGATTTCCAGTATGGCATAGCCGCCGAAAATCGTAATAAAAGAAGCGGATAATTGCCCCAAAAGCCCCAGGAGGATGGCCAGTGCCATATAGCCGGTCAGTGGTTTTACCAGTCCAATCAGACTTACCATAACCCTAAATCCATTTCTTTGTTTCATCGTTGTGTGCCTTCCTTTCCGTATTTCTCCAGACTTTCCTGCATACACCACAGCTTTTGATACAGCCCCCCTGCTTCCAGCAGCTTCTCATGTTTTCCGCTTTCCACAATTTTTCCCCTGTCCATTACATAGATATGATCTGAATCAACAACATTGGCAAGGCGGTGGGAAATCAGGATAACCGTTTTGGATTCAGCCAGCCGATGAATCTGCTCCATAATTGCATTTTCACTGTCCACATCGATGTTGGAGGTTGCCTCATCAAAAATAATCACTTCGCTTTGATGAAGCAGTGCCCTGGCCAGGGCTAATCTCTGTCGCTGTCCGCCGGACAGATTGGAGGCTCTTTCCAGCAAGGGGGTATCCAGTCCTTTTTCTTCCTGTAAGAAACGGGCCAGCTTCACCCTTTCCAAAGCCTCCCACATTTCCTTATCTGTGGCTTCCCTTTTTCCCATAAGCAAATTTTCACGAACACTGCCCTTAAACAGATAGCTTTGATGCCCGATATAGGTCAGGTTTTCCACCAAGCTCTCTTCCGAAAGGGTGGAAAGCTCTTTTCCCCCTATGCTAACTGAACCGGTATATCCCTTACTCTTTCCCATAAGTATGGATGCCAGGGTAGATTTACCACATCCGCTTTCTCCCACAATAGCCGTAAAGCTGCCCTTGGGAAGCTGCAGATCTACCTTCTGTAAAACCGCTCTGTCTTTTTCATAGGAAAAGTCCAGTCCTCTGCACATGATGGACATGTCTTCGGTAAGAGCCTCCCCCTTATTATCCTTCTGTGGCAAATCCAGAAGTCTGAATATTTTATCACTGGCTGCCATGCCGTTCATGGCAATATGAAAAAACGATCCTAATTGACGCATGGGAATAAAGAAATCCGCCGACAAGAGAATAATCAGCAAGCATCCCTCTAATCCCACTTTACCCGCCCGGTACTGTGTTACCGCTAAAACAACTCCCAATGCTGCTCCTCCAAAAGCAATTAAATCCATAACGGCTATGGAATTAAGCTGCATGGTAAGAACCTTCATGGTGATTTTGCGAAATCGCTCAGCCTCCTCATTCATTTCCTGATGCTTGACCTGATCTGCCTGATAAATTTTAAGTGTGGTCAGGCCCTGTAAATTTTCCAGAAAAGTATCCCCCAGGGTGGAATATTCTCCCCAATATTTTGCCAGAAGTCTTTTGGCCCATTTTTGGACCGCCCCAATGGTTATGGGAATCATGGGAACACATAGCAGAAGTACAATGGCTGAGGGGAGATTCACAAAGCTTAAGACGAAAAACAGGGTAAGTGATGCCAGAATCGCATAGAAAAATTGGGGTAAATAGGCTCCGAAATACGTTTCCAGCTGTTCAACTCCCTCTACCGCCACCTGTACAATCTCCGAGGTCTGTACACTTTCCCGGTAAGCACTTCCCAATTGCAAAAGCTTGCGGTAAATCCTTTCCCTCAATACCTTCTTCACTTCCCGGGAAGAAAGATAACTCATACGGCTTGCCATTATGGTACAGAAGAATCTTACCAATAGAGCCATGGCTGCCACCACTATCCCTGCAGCCATTCCTGCCTCTTTTGCCCGGCCTGTCAGCAGGGCTCCCAGAGTTTCGGCAATTACTGCCATTACAAGAATATTGGCTGCCAACGCACACCATTGCAGGGCAACATTCCCTGCTATGTATTTCCTGCTGTGGCTAACCGTGCCGATTAATCTTTTATTTACTAACATTTAATCCTACCTCCGCTGGTCTGCCTCTTTTGGTTAGATATATCTAACTTATGATAGTATAACATTTTTTCTTTCTTTATTCAAATGGCAATTTTTCCCCAAATAAAAAATGGACAGAAGACAGTCCTGTTTTGACGTCTTTCTGTCCATTTTTTGCCTATTCAGCGGGAATCCATCTTACTTTTGGTTAATGTAGTTCACCAGACCCTCGCAGGCAATAATTTTTTGCATAAAGGGTGGAAATGCCTGCCCCTTATACTCCTTATTCTGGGTCAGATTTTTAATGATACCGCTATCAAAATCCACCTCTACCTGATCTCCGTCCTGAATTTCCACCGCTGCTTCCCTGCACTCGATGATCGGCAGACCGATATTGATAGAATTTCGATAAAAAATACGGGCAAAGGTTTCTGCGATAACGCAATCAATTCCCGCTGCCTTGATGGCAATGGGTGCATGCTCTCTGGAGGAGCCGCAGCCAAAATTTTTGGTGGCAACGATAATATCTCCCTTCTGCACCTTTTTTACAAAATCCTTATCAATATCTTCCATGCAATGGGTTGCCAAATCCGCAGGATCAGATGAATTAAGATATCTGGCGGGAATAATTACATCCGTATCCACATTGTCACCATATTTAAACACACGTCCTGATGCTTTCTTCATATTTGCCTCCATTCTAAAGCTTTTCTGCTGATTAAGTTATTTTCGTTTACAGTCTGCAAGGACAGGAAATAACGCCACTGACCGCACTGGCTGCCGCAACTGCGGGACTTGCCAGATAAATTTCAGAGGTAATGTGGCCCATTCGGCCTACAAAGTTACGGTTAGTGGTAGATATACATCTTTCCTTTTCTGCCAGAATCCCCATATATCCCCCCAGACAGGGTCCGCAGGTGGGCGTACTGACCACTGCTCCGGCCTCGATAAACGTCTGCAGAAGTCCTTCCTTCATGGCCTGAAGATAAATGGCCTGGGTAGCCGGAATGATAATACAGCGAAGCCCCTTCTTAACATGACGTCCCTTCAGAACCTTAGCAGCTGTTCTTAAATCATCCAGCCTTCCGTTGGTACAGGAGCCGATAACCACCTGATCCACCTTAATGTCCTGGGTAATCTCATCAATAGTCTTGGTATTTTCCGGCAGATGGGGAAAGGCGATTGTAGGCCTTAGTGCAGATAAATCAATGGTATACTCCTCATCATATACCGCATCCTCATCAGCCTCATATATCCTGTAGCTTCTCTTGGAATGCTCTTCCATATAGGCTATGGCTTTTTCATCCACCGGAAAAATTCCATTTTTTGCTCCGGCTTCAATGGCCATATTGGCTATGGTAAACCGATCATCCATCGTCAGGCTGGCAATTCCGTCACCCGTAAATTCCATAGAACGATACAATGCTCCGTCTACTCCAATCATACCGATAATATGTAAAATTACATCCTTACCGCTTACCCATTCAGAGGGCTTGCCGGTCAGAATAAATTTAATGGCGGAGGGAACCTTAAACCAGGCCTTGCCCGTAGCCATTCCGGCAGCCATATCTGTGCTTCCCACACCGGTGGAAAAAGCCCCCAGAGCACCATAGGTACAGGTATGCGAATCCGCACCGATAATCACATCTCCGGCTACTGTCAGGCCTTTCTCCGGCAGGAGTGCATGCTCAATTCCCATTTCCCCTACTTCAAAATAATTGGTGATTTCATTTCTAAGAGCAAACTCTCTTACACATTTACAGTGCTCTGCCGACTTAATATCTTTATTGGGGACAAAATGGTCAGGAACCAAAGCGATTTTATCCTTGTGAAAAACACCATCCACCTTCATCTTTTCCATTTCATGGATAGCAACCGGACTGGTAATATCATTCCCAAGAACCAGATCCAGATCAGCCTCAATCAGCTGGCCCGCCTCTACATAGTCAAGGCCCGCATGTGCTGCCAGAATTTTCTGTGTCATCGTCATTCCCATTTGGATTTCCTCCTCTAACATTTTTCTTTATTTATTATACCATTATGGTAAGCATGAATACAATACATGTTATTTATGCTTGCCATAACTTACTGTTATGTTATACTGTAGATATCTGCACAGCCTTAAAACAATCACAGGAAAATGAGAGGAAATCATGGAAGGGAATTTAAATTTATACTATATTTTTTACACCGTTGCTGCCTGCGGAAATATTTCGGCAGCTGCCAAAGAACTGTATATCAGTCAGCCGGCCATCTCCAAGGCCATTTCCAAGCTGGAGCTAAGCCTTCGCACCACTTTATTTATCCGTAATTCCAGAGGCGTGATTCTGACGGAGGAGGGAGAATATCTGTATGAGCAGGTAAAAACTGCTTTTACCTGTATTCAGCAGGGTGAAACGAGAATCAGGCAGATGTCTCAGCTGGGAGTGGGCCATATCAGTATCGGTGTCAGTACTACCCTTTGTAAATTTGTTCTGCTTCCCCACCTGAACCAATACGTTAAGGAGCATCCCCATGTCAAAATTAAGATTTCCTGTCAAAGCTCCGGTGAAACCATAGCTGCTTTGGAGAACGGTACCGTGGATTTGGGAATCATTGGCCTTCCTGAAAAGCTGAAGGGCTTTGTTTCCTCTCCTCTGCTGGAAATTCACGATACCTTCGTTACCACCGACAGCTACCTCAACAATCTAAAAATCCGTGAGGGCATTACCAAGGAGAATGTATTAAAAAATGCTGTTTTCATGATGTTAAACAGTGAAAATCTCACCCGTAAATATGTAGAAAGCTATCTGGAATCCGGACATATGGAGCTGACGGAAATCATTGAAGTGGGAAATATGGATCTGCTGATTGAATTTGCCAAAATTGATTTGGGGATTGCCTGTGTCATCCGTGAGTTCGTTCAGGAGGAATTAGAGCGAAAGGAGCTGAAGGAGGTCTCCCTGGGAAGAGCCATTCCAAAACGGGAGGTGGGCTTCGTCTATTCTGCCAACACTCCCAAGGATAATCCTGCCGTAGCAGAATTTATGAAGTATATCCTGGACTCTTTAGAGCATTAAAAAGAAAAAAGCAGCCGCCAGTTATCTGACTGTCGGCTGCTTAGCTTTAATGACTTAATTATTAATCAGCTTATCTTCTTCGTTGTTCCAGCTGTAAAGCTTACGAATCTCCTTACCTACAACCTCAGAAGGATGCTCCGCTGCCAGCTTACGCATTGCTCTGAAATGAGCCTGCCCACCTGCGGGAGACATATCCAGAAGGAAATCCTTTGCAAAAGTGCCATCCTGAATATCGGACAGGATTTTTCTCATCGCCTTCCTTGTTTCTTCGGTGATGATCTTGG
>JBJELS010000305.1:0-5565 GCA_051879275.1 Lachnospiraceae bacterium | reverse complement strand
ACTGTTATGGCTTCCGCTCAGGGCCGCAGAAAGAGTAACTACATAAACCCGCTCCGCATCCGTCTCGTAGCTTTTCATAAATACCTCCGGAGAAGGACAGGAGGATTTCGGACATTCTCCACACTGGGAAACACGTTTTAAAAACTCTGCCTGATCAAAATTCTCATCATCCTGAATATGCCAGTCTCCTACATGAATCCCCAATGGAACCACCTGAAAGCGAGGATCATTGCGGTATACTCCCGGCAATTCGCAACAGCTGTCAACTACGATTTTATAACTCATATTACCTCTTTTCCGCTGCCAAAGGCAGCATTGTAATAAGTGAATTTGTGCTAAAGCACAAATTCCGCCGGGAAAGTTTTCTTTCCCAGGCCCTCTTTTCCGCTGCCAAAGGCAGCATTGTAATTATCGGATTTTACACATGTAGTTTTCATTACTACATATGATAGCATTTTCCCTTCCTGCCGTAAAGATTATTTGCTCTTTTTATTCTTTTTTAAGATTATCCATGCTATACTATTTTAAAAGGAGATTTTTTATGATTGCTCTGGAAATAAAAGATATAAAAAACTTTATGAATAAGCTGCTGAGTTCTGAACTCTTTGATTATTTTCTTCTGGAAGAAGCCAGGATTCAGACCTCTAATACCTTTCTTATTGATGGTCATCTGAATAAAGACTTCTACAGCCGGGAAGAATTAGAGGATCCGGAGTTTCTTCCCTATGAGCTGTCTTTGTGGAAAACCATGAAAGCCACCTGTTTTCAGCTGATAAAGGGAAAAAAGGTACCTCTCCTGTTCAAGCTTACTTTGCTTTACAATCCCCGTGATTCCCATTTATTGCTTGAAAAGGCCGGTGCCGGTGAATATGCTTCTTCTCTTAAAAGCCTGGTCTTAACCATACGTTTTGATCAAAAGGGGCTTATCCTTACCACCGGCACCTCCTTCCATACCTTTTTCATGGATAAGGAGCCGGATTTAATCTGGGATGAAGAATGCCGCCGATTTTTAACCACTGCCGGAATAGATTTTGAGGAAAAATAAAGCTATGGAAATTGAACGTAAATTTAAGGTAAAACTACTGCCCGATTTATCCGGATTTCCTGTTCATCTTTTAGAGCAGGGATATCTGTGTACCGATCCCGTGGTTCGCATCCGAAGAGAGGATGAGAGCTGCTATCTGACCTACAAAGGAAAAGGCCTGCTGGTTAGAGAAGAATATAATCTTCCTCTTACCCGGGAGGCCTATCAGCATCTTCTTTCTAAAGCAGATGGAAGGATTATTCGCAAAAAACGCTATTTAATCCCTTTTGAAGAAAAAACCATTGAACTGGATATTTTTGATGCTCCCTTCAATGGGCTGCAAATTGCAGAAGTGGAGTTTACCAGTGAAGAAGAAGCTCTTTCTTTTCTTCCTCCCGACTGGTTCGGCGAAGAGGTAACCTACGATAAGCGTTACCACAATTCCAATCTCAGCCGCGGCATATCACCTTTATAGTTGATAAAAACGGAAGGTTGATGATTTCTTCTTCTATCTTCCGTACAGCCTGGTCAGTTTTTTAATTTGCTCTGCCAGCTCTTCTGTCAGCTGTCCCGGTACAAGCCGCCAGCGCCAATTCTTTCCCAAGGTAGAGGGGATGTTCATTCTGGCTTCGGCTCCCAGCCCCAGAAAATCCTGAATGGGAACGATGCATGTATCTGCCGTACTGGAAAAAGCCAGACGAATCAGCTCACTGCACGCCTTACTCTCATCCTCCAGATTCATATATCGTTTGGCAAAGTCCTTATCATGCTCATTCAGCGACTCAAACCAATGGGGTGTAGTATCGTTATCATGGGTTCCTGTATAAACAATACTGTTTTGTTTGTAGTTGTGGGGAAGATAATCGCTATCCTCCCGAGAGTCAAAGGCAAACTGCAGAATCTTCATTCCCGGATATCCGGTATCCTTAACCAGCTGAATGACACTGGGCGTCAAAAATCCCAAATCTTCAGCAATAATCTGCTTCTTACCCAGCCTGTTCTCTAAAACCCGAAAGAACTCTATTCCCGGTCCCTTCTCCCATTTTCCCACCTGTGCGGTTTTGGCAGGATAGGGAATGGAATAATACTCATCAAAGCCTCGAAAATGATCGATTCTGACCACATCATAAAGTCGGAAGCAGTAATCAATCCTTTTGATCCACCAGTCATATCCTGTTTCTCTATGATAGTCCCAACGATAAAGCGGATTCCCCCAAAGCTGCCCCGTTTCGGAAAAGGCATCCGGCGGACATCCCGCCACTGCAATAGGCGTACAATCCTCATCCAGCTGAAACAATTCCGGATTTGCCCAGGTATCCGCACTGTCCAGGGCCACATAGATCGGAATATCCCCTACAATCTGAATCCCCTTTTCATTGGCATATTTTTTCAATTTCTGCCATTGTCTCTGAAAAAAATACTGCTGAAATTCGTAACAATGAATTTCCCGTGCAAGCTTCTGACGATATACCGAAAGGGCTTCCGGTTTTCTCAGCTTAATATCCTCTTGCCAGCTGATCCAGCTGATTCCGCCTAAGGAATCCTTAATGGCCATATACAGACAATAGTCCGAAAGCCAATAGCTGTTCTCATTTACAAAGCGAATAAAATCCCTATCTTTCAGAATATTACTCTTGTCATAGGCCTTTCTAAGCAGACTGAACCTGGTATGAAAAATTTTCTCATAGTCTACTAAGCCGGGATCCTCCCCGAAATCAGCCGCCTCACATTCTTCCTTACTCAAAAAGCCTTTTTCCACGAACTCATCCAGGTCAATGTAGTAGGGATTTCCCGCAAAGGTGGAAAAGGACTGATAAGGAGAATCTCCATAGCCCGTAGGCCCCAGAGGAAGAATCTGCCACAGCTTCTGTCCTGCCTTCTCCAAAAAATCGATAAATCGGTAGCTTTCTTTTGAAAATGTCCCGATTCCGTACCGGGAAGGAAGGCCGGATACCGGTAAAAGAACCCCGCTTTTTCTCATAACCTATTCTCCTTTATCTGCTGGTATAAATAGAACCGTTACCTAACTCTTACAGTTTCCAAATATCCCGATTATATTCCGTAATGGTTCTGTCTGAAGAAAAATATCCGGCTTTTGCAATGTTGGTAAGCATCATACGCTTCCATTTTTCCTGATTGCGATAATCCTCAAAAACTCTGTCCTTGGTGGAAATATAATCCTCCAGATCGAGAAGAGTCATAAACCAGTCCTTATGCAAAAGCTCCTTATGCAGACGCTCCAGATTCTCCTTCTTTCCGGCCTCCATTGCCTGTCTGCCTATAATGAAATCAACTGCCTCACGGATAACATGGCTGTTTTTATAATACTCCTTAGATACATAATCCCCCTTTTTGTAATGGTTGATTACGGTTTCTGAATCCCGGCCGAAAATATAAATATTCTCGTCTCCTACAAGATCATGTATCTCCACGTTTGCACCATCTGCCGTTCCCAGAGTAACTGCACCGTTTAACATAAATTTCATATTGCCTGTTCCACTGGCCTCCTTGGAGGCAAGAGAAATCTGCTCAGAAACATCACAGGCGGGAATCAGCCGTTCAGCATAGCTTACATTATAGTTTTCTACCATAACCACTTTCAGATAATCCTTGGCCTCCGGATCGGAATTGACGATTTCCTGGAGAACCAGAATCAAATGGATAATATCCTGTGCAATCACATAAGCCGGTGCTGCCTTAGCTCCGAATATAAAGGTAATGGGGGTAGAAGGCTTCTTTCCTCTTTTAATCTCCAAATATTTATGGATAATATAAAGAGCATTCATCTGCTGACGCTTATACTCATGGAGCCGCTTGATCTGAATATCAAAAATAGAATCCGGGTTCAGACAAACTCCTTCATGCTCAGCAATATATGCCGCCAGCTCCTTTTTTTTCTTCCTCTTAATTGCCGCCAGCTCATTCAGAAACTCTTCATCGTCATAGTAATCCAGAAGCTTCTCCAAATCTGCAGCATTTTTCTTGAAGCCGGCTCCGATATGCTTTTGAATCAAGGCCGTCAACTCTCTGTTACAGCTAAACAGCCAGCGACGGAAGGTAATTCCGTTGGTTTTGTTATTAAACTTCTCAGGATACAGCCGATAAAAGGCATTCAGCTCCGTATTTTTCAAAATCTCCGTATGAATAGCCGCTACACCGTTTACGGAAAAACCGTAGTGAATATCCATATGCGCCATATGAACACGTTGGTCCCTGTCGATGATCCATACGGAAGGATCCTTGTATTTTGCTTTAATCCGCTGATCCAGCTCCTTAATAATGGGCACCAGCTGGGGAACCACCTTCTCCAGATAGCTTAAGGGCCATTTTTCCAATGCTTCAGCTAAAATGGTATGGTTGGTATAAGCACAGGTACGACTTACCACCTCAATGGCTTCATCTAGGGTAAATGCCTTATCCTCTACCAAAATCCGAATCAATTCGGGGATAATCATGGTGGGATGTGTATCGTTGATCTGTATGACCGCATGCTTATATAGCTTACGAAGATCGTACTTTCTCTCCTTCATTTCCTTCAAAATCAGCTGTGCGGCATTACTCACCATGAAATACTGCTGATAAATTCTCAGCAGATTTCCGGCTTCATCAGAATCATCCGGATACAAAAACAGAGTCAAGTTTTTATCAATCTGTTCCTTATCAAAGGTAATTCCTTCCTTGACCAGAGATTCATCCACCGATTCCAAGTCAAAAAGATGCAGCTTATTTACGCCGCTGTCATAGCCTGCCACATCAATATCATAAAGTCTGGAGCTTACCTTCCTATCTCCGAAATAAACATCAAAGCCGGTATTGGTTCTGGTAAGCCAGGAATATTCTTCAATCCAGTCATTTTTTTCCGTTTTCTGCAGCTTATCCTTAAACTCCTGCTTAAATAAACCGAAATGATAGTTCAGGCCTATTCCCTCTCCCGGAAGCCCCAGGGTTGCAATGGAGTCCATGAAGCAGGCCGCCAGTCTGCCCAATCCCCCGTTCCCCAGAGAAGGCTCCGGCTCAATTTCTTCCAAAAGGGCAAGATTCTTTCCCTTACTGGCAAGTACCCCATCCAGATAATCATAGATTCCCAAATTCATGATATTATTTATCAGCAGCTTTCCGATAAGAAACTCAGCAGAAATATAATAAACCTTTTTCTCACCTGGATTAACATTGGAAGCCTTCATTAACCGCTTAACCAGTACCAAGACTACATACCAGGTTTCCCGATCTGATAAATCAGCCACCTCCTTTTGGTACATTTCAGCAGAAATCTCTTCCAGCTGCTTATCCATGTTCATCACCAGTATATCTTTTTGCAGGTTTGTCTGTATTGACATAATTTCCTCCTGTTTCAATTCTATATTGCTTTCATCCTATCATAAGAAAACGTTTTCTTCAAGTTTTAAAAACAGCCTCTAAAACGAGATTTTTTCCACCGTATAGTCTGCTTCTACACTTCTTCCCTCTCTGCCGCTCATCAGACGATGAAGCTCCTCCAGGGCACAGGCAGAAATCTCTGAGAAATTCTGTCTTACGGTATA
>JBJELS010000304.1:0-5598 GCA_051879275.1 Lachnospiraceae bacterium | reverse complement strand
ACTTGACAGCCGTATTACTGCCCTAGCAGAGTATATTGAACAGGGAGTCAGAAATATGGTGAATGAGCTGGAAAAGTATCCCCATATTGACTTTGGCAAAGAAGAAGGAGAGGGAATACCGTCATTTGATGCCATCGTTGCCGCTATCGTTCAGCTTACCCACATTCCGCCGGATACTTATTTCTATGAGGAGAATACGCAAGGGGATGAGAATATTGTCAGATATAAAAAAATCGACGGAAAGTATTATCGCTGCAGTGCCCAGGGAAGCGTTGCGGAGGGTACTCCGGAGGAAGAGATAAGCGGAAAAACACTTATTGCCTATAGGGCAGCAGAATCATCCAACATAACGGCAGGGGCGGCAGCCTATGTGGAAGGGGTACTGCAGTTGGGAAATGGCGGTGATAATACAGCATATTATGAGAGGGGAAGTTCAGAATCCAAAGCAACTACACGGATAAAAATAGGAACCGGCAGCCTGGACAGTACGAAAACCTTTGATATCACCGGCTATGAAGGCTGGGAAACCTTTACATTGGATAATTTTGTCTGGTTGGCCACAGGAGCTACGGTGGTAGAAGCCTCCGGGGTAGAGGTAAACATGGGCAGCAGCTATGATTCCCAGACAGGTATTCTGTCCATAGGAGCAGCACATAAGGCAACAATCGTAGACAGCCGTCATATGAGAGGATATGCTAATTATGAAGTATATTTAATCTACTGATAAAGCCACAGGCAGTATTAATGAAAAGCTTTACAAAAAAAGGGGCCATGCCCCTTTTTTCGGTCACAGCCTCTTCTTTGCCGTAGACAGCATCAGCTTGATTCGGTTCAGCTGATTGACCTCACTGGCTCCGGGATCGTAGTCAATGGCTACAATATTGGAATCCGGATACCGGTGTCTCAGTTCCTTGATTACTCCCTTTCCTACCACATGATTGGGCAGACAGCCAAAGGGCTGGGCACAGACAATATTAGGAGCACCGCAGTGGATTAATTCAATCATTTCTCCCGTCAGGAACCATCCTTCACCGGTCTGGTTTCCAATGGAAACAATGGGTGAAGCATATTCAGCCAGCGTATAGATGGAGCTGGGAGGATCAAAATGCTTACTCTTTTTCAGAGCCTTAGCCGCAGGGGAGCGCATAAATTCCAGAGCCTGAATCCCTAACCGGGCATTTCTGGCAGATTTTTTACTGGTTCCCAGATTCTCTGCTTTATAGATCTGATTATAGAAGCAGTAAAGCATAAAATCCAGTAAATCCGGCATAACTGCTTCGGCACCCTCCCGCTCCAGCAGCTCAACCAGATTGTTGTTGGCAGCAGGAGAGAATTTTACCAGAATCTCACCTACGATGCCTACTCTGGGCTTTTTCAGGGATTCATCAATGGGAAGGGCGTCGAACTCTTCCACAATTTGGCGACAGATTTTGGCAAAGCGTAAAAAGCTTAGGCTTTTCCCCGCCACAAAGTCCTGACAGACCTTTTTCCATTTTTCGTGGAGAGCATCGGCAGAACCGGGAGTAAGCTCATAGGGGCGCATACGATAGAGGCAGCGCATAAACAGGTCGCCGAAGATGGCTCCGTAAACTGCTTTGATGATCAGGCTTTTGGTCAGCCTGAAGCCGGGATTGGTCTCTATACCGCCCAGATTCAGGGAAATAACGGGAATATGCTCCATCCCTGCTTTTTCCAGGGCACGTCGGATAAAGCCGATATAATTGGTGGCCCGACAGCCGCCTCCGGTCTGACTGATGATCAGGGCGGTTTTATTTAAGTCATATTTTCCGCTGTGAAGAGCATCCATTAACTGGCCCACTACCAGAAGAGAGGGATAGCAGGCATCGTTATTAACGTATTTTAAGCCCATATCCAGGGAATGGCGGTTATCATTATTCAGCACCTCAAAGCGGTAGCCGGCAGAATTAAAGGCAGGCTCCAGAATGTCAAAATGAATAGGAGACATCTGGGGACAAAGAATAGTATATTCCTTACGCATTTCCTCCGTGAAAACTACCTTATTAATGGCTGAGGAGCTGATTTCCCGTTTTCCTCCTGCTTTTTTCTTGGTTTCAATAGCAGACAGAAGAGAGCGGATACGGATTCTGGCAGCCCCCAGGTTGTTTACTTCATCAATTTTCAGGCAGGTATAAATTTTCTCTGAACCGGATAAAATATCATTCACCTGATCCGTGGTAACTGCATCCAGGCCGCAGCCGAAGGAGTTTAACTGAATCAAATCCAAATCATCCCTGGTTTTTACGAAGCTGGCTGCCGCATAAAGGCGGGAATGATACATCCACTGGTCGGAAACGATTAAGGGACGTTCCGGTTTTGCTAGATGGGAAAGAGAATCCTCGGTAAATACGGTAATATCGTAGGAGGTAATCAGTTCCGGTATTCCATGATTGATTTCCGGATCCAGATGGTAGGGGCGCCCGGCCAGTACAATGCCATGCTTTCCATTTAGCTGCATCCAGGCCAGAACCTCTTCACCCTTTTGCTGAGTATCCTGACGAACCTGCTCCAGCTCCTTCCAGCCTGCATTTACTGCATCAGCAATTTCATCAAAGGTAAGCTCCGTAAATTCCTTTACCAGTGCCTGAATAATGGTTTCCTTTGTGGCAAAGGACATGAAAGGATTGCGGAAAACCATTTTTCCGCCACTGATTTCCTCTACATTATTCTTAATGTTTTCCGAATAAGAGGTTACAATAGGGCAGTTATAATGGTTATTGGCTTCCTTAATTTCATTTCTTTCATAAAAAATAGCAGGATAGAAGATAAAGTCAACCTTATGGTTAATCAGCCAGCTGATGTGACCATGCACAAGCTTGGCGGGATAACACTCCGATTCGCTGGGAATGGATTCAATACCCAGTGAATAGATTTTATAGGTGGAGCTGGGGGAAAGTACCACCTGATAGCCCAATCGGGTAAAGAAGGTAAACCAGAAGGGGTAATTCTCATAGAAGTTAAGAACACGGGGGATACCCACAGTACCTCGGTAAGCTTCATCGGCAGAGAGGGGCTCATAGGAAAACAATCGTTTTAGCTTGTACTCAAACAGATTGGGTACCTGATTGCTGCTTTTCGCTTTACCCAGACCCTTCTCACAGCGGTTTCCGGAAATATACTGACGTCCACCGGTAAAACGATTTACCGTAAGACGGCAGTTATTGGTGCAGCCCTTACATTTTGCCATATTGGTTTCGTATTCCAAATCCATGATTTGGGATAAGGAAAGCATGGTGGTCTTATAGTCGGGAGTATATTTTTCCCGGGCAATTAAAGCCGCACCAAAGGCTCCCATAATTCCGGCAATGTCGGGACGGATGGCTTCACAGTTGGCAATTTTTTCAAAGCTTCTTAAAACTGCATCATTATAAAAGGTTCCTCCCTGAACCACAATCTGTTTGCCTAAATCAGCGGCATCCGATACCTTAATCACCTTAAACAGAGCATTTTTGATTACGGAATAGGCCAGACCGGCAGAAATATCAGCAACGGAGGCACCTTCCTTTTGTGCCTGCTTTACGTTGGAATTCATAAATACGGTACAGCGGGTACCCAAATCAATGGGATGTTCGGCAAAAAGAGCTTCCTTCGCAAAATCCTGTACACTTAAATTCAAAGATTTGGCAAAGGTCTCTATAAAGGAGCCGCAGCCGGAAGAGCAGGCCTCATTCAGCTGCACACTGTCTACCGTTTTTTTCTTGATTTTAATACATTTCATATCCTGGCCGCCGATGTCCAGAATACAGTCTACAGAGGGATTGAAAAAGGCGGCGGCATAATAATGAGCCACCGTTTCCACCTCACCGTCATCCAGCAGAAAGGCAGCCTTCATCAGGGCTTCACCATAGCCGGTAGAGCAGGAGCGGACAATATGAGCATTTTCCGGCAGCTTTTCATATATATCCTCTATAGCATCAATGGCGGTTTTTAAGGGACTGCCGTTATTATTGCTGTAAAAGGAGTAGAGCAGAGAACCGTCTTCTCCCACCAGTGCAATTTTGGTGGTAGTAGAGCCGGCATCAATGCCCAGAAAGCAGTTGCCGGAATAGTCCTCAAGAGAAGCCGTTTTTACACAATGTCCGTCATGACGCCTCAAGAAAGCTTCATATTCGGCTTCATCCTTAAATAAAGGCTCCAGACGGTTTACCTCAAACTGAATGGCTATATCCCGGGATAATTTATGTACCAGCTCTTCCAAAGTAAAGGAGGTTTCTTTGGCGTTCATGGCAGAGCCCATGGCTGCAAACAGATGAGAATTTTCCAAATCAATAATATGCTCATCATCCAGCTTAAGAGTGCGAATGAAAGCAGCCTTCAGCTGATCCAAAAAGTGAAGAGGCCCGCCCAAAAAGGCAACGTGCCCGCGGATGGGTTTACCGCAGGCCAGGCCGCTTATGGTCTGATTGACTACAGCCTGAAAAATGGAAGCGGATAAATCTTCTCTGGTGGCACCGTCATTAATCAGGGGTTGAATATCCGTTTTTGCAAAAACGCCGCAGCGTGCGGCAATGGTGTATAAGGACTGATAATTTTTGGCGTATTCATTAAGACCGGAGGCATCTGTCTGGAGAAGAGAGGCCATCTGGTCAATAAAGGAACCGGTACCTCCGGCACAGATTCCGTTCATTCGCTGTTCAACATTACCGCCTTCAAAATAAATGATTTTCGCATCCTCTCCGCCAAGCTCAATGGCAACATCGGTTTTGGGAGCCAGCTCCTGAAGAGCGGTGGATACGGCAATTACCTCCTGCTCAAAGGGAATTTCCAAAAGATTGGCAAGGGCCAGACCGCCGGAGCCGGTAATTACCGGATGTACCTGTAAATCTCCCAGCTTCTCGTGGGCAGCAATCACCAGCTCTGCCAAAGTTTCCTTAATGTTGGCAAAATGCCGCTTATAATCGGCAAAAATAAGCTGCTTACCGGCATCCAGAAGAGCCACCTTGACGGTGGTGGAGCCGATATCAATTCCTAAAGTATAAGATGTATTCGTCATGTATTAACCTTTCATCGTTCGATTATTTTCGGATTAAATCCCGGTTGATAACAGAAGTAGTAACGGTGCCAATACAATGTAGTAATACGAACTATTATCAACTCGTACTATTATATTCCTTTAAAGGGGGAATGGCAACGCAAAAAAGGACAAAAAACAGAGAAAAAAATTTAAATATTCTAAACATTTTATAATATTTTTTCTTTCTAAATGGTGAAGCGTTTACTTTTGGGCCGTCCTTTGTTAGAATAAAAACACTTATATGTCTACAATCAGTTAAGACAGAATGGAGGAGACGATGAAACCGAGTTTTTTGGATAGAATGGAAAGAAAGCTGGGAAAATATGCTATACACAATCTTTCCCTGTATTTGATTATTTGTTATGCCTTTGGGTATATTATTCAGATAGTAAACAGTGATTTTTTTGCCTATCTGACTCTTGAGCCTGTTTATATTCTGCGGGGACAGATTTGGAGGCTGGTGACCTGGATTTTGGTTCCCCCTTCTACCAGCAACATTTTTTTCACTTTAATTATGCTGTATTTTTACTATTCCATAGGAACCAACATGGAAAGGGTATGGGGAG
>JBJELS010000303.1:0-27883 GCA_051879275.1 Lachnospiraceae bacterium | reverse complement strand
GAGCTTATTTTATGGCCTATAAGCTGCTATTAAGGAAAAAATATGAAAATCTTCTGGAAAGAATTGAAAGTAAAATTTCTAAACCATTAGCTGAGTTGGAAAAAGCCTATGAATTACAATTGGACATCAAACTAATCTCCAGTTGTATTGCAAAGCAGATTTTGGCTTATAAAGGCAGTATGAAGAGTACCAAAAAACTTCTTAAGAGATTAAATCCCGGTATAGTGGTTGAGGTTGTCGGCTATAATCCCTTTTGTATGTTGATTAATGAGATTTGTAAAGAAAAGAAAATCCCTACCATTGAGCTTCAACATGGGACAATGAACGGGCATATTGCGTATGAGTATGGAGTAGAACATGAAATTAAACAGTTTCCGGACAAGCTTTTTCTTTTTTCGGAATACTGGAAAGGACAGATTCATGTCCCTATTAGAGATGAGGAACTAATCGTAACAGGCTACCCGTATTTTGAACATAAGCAGAATGAGGTAAGGGCAATAGAAGAGTATGCAGATGGAAAAATAAATATACTGTTTATTTCTCAGGGAACCATAGGGAAAAAGCTAAGTGAGTTGGCCTATGCTATAGCAGAGGTATTAAATGGTGAAAACTATAGGGTACTTTACAAATTGCATCCGGGTGAGCTTGCTATATGGGAAAAAGAATATACGGATTTGACAAAAGGCAATCTTGTGGTAATCAGTGATAATCGGTACTCCTTGTATGAATACTTTGCGACCTGTCAGATTCAGGTGGGAGTATATTCCACCGCTTTATATGAAGGGCTGGGGTTCGGTTTGGAGACCTTCATTTATCAAATTGAGAATGCAAATCGTATGAGTAGTCTTAGGGAAAAAGGATATGCAAAGTATATCGGTAATGCGAAGGAACTTTATGAACAGATTCATTCCTATGATTTGCAAAAAAAAGATGGGAAGGAGTTTTGGGAAAAAGATGCAATGAAGAAAATGGTGATGAATATTAGCAAACTACTATGATAGGGTCTTGATTGTAAATTGGGCTGGAATATGATATAAATAATTAATTAGAACATTTAGATTAAAATTTGGAGAAAGAATTACATGAATATTCTTGCAGTCATTCCCGCCCGTGCCGGCTCAAAGGGCATTCCTAATAAAAATATACGAATCATCGGTGGACATCCGCTGGTATATTATGCCGTTAAAAATGCTATATCTTCTCGATACATCACGAATGTAGTGATTACAACTGATTCTCCGGAAGTGCAGATTATTGCTCAACAGATGGGGGTAAATTGTAAATGGCGAGATGAAAGTCTATGTGGAGATACAGTTACTTTGGATGCTGTAATTGCAGATGCAATTCCCCGGGATAAGGAGTGGGATTATATTGTTACCATGCAGCCTACTTCTCCGACCTTGCGGGTAGAGACTCTTGATCAAGCAATTTGCTATGCGATGGAAAGGGATTTGGACACCTTGATTTCTGCCATCAACCGACCTCATTTAACATGGAAAGAAAATGAGTATGGAGAAAAAATCCCCAATTATCGGGAACGGTTAAATCGCCAGTATCTGCCACCCTGTTACATGGAAACGGGTGCCTTTGTTATTTCTAAGGCTTCGGTAGTAACGGAACAAACCAGAATTGGGAAAAAAGTGGATATATTTGAACTTATAGAAGAGGAGGCTCAAGATGTAGATACCTTTGCCGATTTGCAAAATGTTGCTGCTTCTTTAAACCGGGAAAAGGTAGCTATTTATGTGAATGGAAATAATAAGAGGGGAATTGGACATATATATCGAGCTTTGGAAATGGCGGATGAGTTTTATTCCAAACCGGATATTTACTATGATCTAAATCAGACAGACCCGAAGGTATTTGGGAAAACCACACATCGCCTTATAGGGATAAATGGAATTGCTGAGCTTTTTGACCACTGTAAACGGGAGCAATATACCATTTTTATCAATGATATTTTAACCACCTCTATCGACTATATGATTGGACTGAGAACAACGTTGCCCAAGGCGAAGATTATCAATTTTGAAGACGATGGAGAAGGAATATTAAAAGCGGATCTTGTGTTTAATGCCTTGTATCATGACCATGAGCTGCCGCAGGTTCATTCAGGAGAAAAGTATTATATTTCCGGAAAAACCTTTATGTTTTACGAGCCTATTGAAATAAGGGAAGAAGTGAAAAAGATATTTATCTCTTTTGGGGGAGCGGATCCACAAAATTATTCTGATCGACTGCTTTCCATGATTTCTAAAGCAGAGTATGAAAGGTACCAATTTGTAGTAGTGTTAGGAAGAGCCAAGTATAACGTGGATAGATTACTGGAATATAATCGTTTTTCTCATATTGAAGTACTCTATGATGTATCTAATATGCCACAGCTGATGTCTGCCTGTGATATTGGAGTTACCTCCAGAGGAAGAACCGGTTATGAGCTGGCTTTATTGGGAATTCCCTCTATTGCCATGGCTCAGAATCAACGGGAAGAAAAGCACGGATTTGTTTGTAATGAAAATGGTTTTTCCTATATTGGCCTAAATCCCAGTGATGAGGTTATTGAGGGAACGTTGAAGATGTATCTGGGACTGTCAAGAGAAAGTCGCCAGCAGTTTCAGGATAGGCTGTTAAGTCATGATTTACGCGGAGGACGTAAACGGGTAATGACATTAATCAATAACTTATAATAAATAGAGAAAGAAGCTTATAATAGTTGAAGAGGAGAGAAAGCTGATGAAAAAACCGTATGTAATTGCAGAAATGGGAGTAAATTTTTATGATACGGCAAAAGCACTGAATATCAGCCCTTTAGAGGCAGCAAAACAGTATATTGACAGTGCGGCTGAAGCGGGTGTAGATTGTGCCAAGTTTCAGTCTTATAAAGCAGAAACTATTGTATCAAAAAATTCGCCGGCTTACTGGGACTTGACGAAGGAGCCTACAACCTCCCAATATGAGTTGTTTAAAAAGCACGATGGATTTAACGAGAATGAATACCGGGAGCTTTGCCAATATACACATGAAAAGGGGATGGATTTTACCTCTACGCCTTTTGACTATGTCTCTGCAGACTATTTATATGAGTTAGTGGATTTTTACAAAATTTCTTCCTCGGATTTATCTAACCTTCCTTTTATACGTCATATTGGAAAAAAGGGGAAACCGGTATATATTTCGGTAGGGGCGGCCTACCTTTCAGAAGTGGACGAGGCACTGAGAGTCCTGAAAGAAAGCGGTTGCAGGGATATCGTCCTTCTTCACTGCGTATTGTCCTATCCTACAGCCGCAGAGGATGCTAATCTCAGAGTCATTGATACATTGAAGAAAACGTTTCCGGATGTGCGAATCGGATTTAGCGATCATGTCGCACCGGACAGTACGATGATGACATTAGCCGCCGCCTATATGCTGGGAGCAGAGGTGATTGAAAAACATTTTACCATGGATAAGTCTTTGCCGGGAAATGATCACTATCATGCAGGTGATGCCTCTGATTTTAAAAAGGCAATAGAAAATTTTAAATGGATAGATATCGTTCTTGGAAACAAAGAGAAGAGAGTGCTTGCCTGTGAGGAAGTCCCCAGAAGAGAAGCCAGACGATCCCTGGTTCTGACCAGGGCAATGAAGAAGGGAGAGATTATTACAAAAGAGGACTTAATGGCAAAGAGACCGGGGACAGGCATTTCCCCCAAATTTACGGATATCGTTATTGGGCGGGCAGTAACCTGTGATCTGGAAGAGGATACTATATTGACCTGGGATATGATTTAAGGAGAGTACTTTAATAGGAAAAAAGATGATAAAAGCACTAATTAAAAAACCGATTGATATTGTAGGAAACATAATTTGGATATGATATAGTTTTATACCAAAGACAAAGATGCCTCAAGATAATAAAGTACGATTAATTTAGGTGCCGGTAATTGGGAGTGCAAGGGATGGATAAATTTGGATTATCCTTCTGAGCATTATTCGAAAGCACAAAATAAACATGCTTTTGTTTCTTATGACATTCCTAACGATTCATTACCATTTACGGATAATAGTGTTGAAATGATTTACTGTAGCCATGTAGTGGAGCATATAGAAAATAATTATGTTATAAAAATGATGGAGGAATGTCATAGAACGATAAAAGAAGGAGGTGGGCTTCGCCTTGCCTGCCCGGATACAGAATTTCTGTATGATATTACAAAATGTGGTAAAGAATACTGGGAATGGATGAGTTTTTTGACTTTATGAGTAAAGATATTCCTTATAATGTGTAATATGTAAATAATCATATTGATTGGCGGAGTTTTGACAAAATGGAGCGATTTCTGAAAACGGCTGGATTTAAGACTGTTATTTGCTCAAAGTATGGGGGGCATATTGTTATGAGATGCAAAGTCACAGTAGTTTTGATAGGACTCATCCAGAAATGTCATTATATGTTGAGGCCATTAAATAATATCCTTTCATATGAAATTCATAAAACAAATAAAGTGAATATGTTCTAATTGATAAATAATTATGAGATTTAGTTTTTTAGAAAATAAAAAGAATCCATCAGTCTCAGTAGTAGCTATGTGGTATGTACTTAGTAATTTACTGACAAGGGGATTGGGACTGATTACAACTCCGATTTTTTCGCGACTATTGACGAAAAGCGAGTATGGTCAATTCAGTAATTTTATAACATGGGAAAGCATTTTGGTTATTATATTGTCCTTACAGTTATTGGCAACGATACCCCGGGCAAGATATGATTATCCGGGAGAAGAGAATAAGTATCTTGCCAGTATGCTCTTTCTGGGGAATGCTATGACACTTATATTTGCAGGTGCAGTAGAGCTTTGCCCGGTATTTTTCACCCAATTATTGGGTATGGAATTAAAGTATATTCGACTGATGCTTTTGAATATTTTTTTCACACCGGCTTTTTCCCTATGGCAAATGAAGTTCAGGATGGAACAAAAATACAAAATCTTTGTCTTCCTTTCTTCACTTTCTGCTGTATTGGGTACTGTTTTTTCTCTGATTTTGGTTTTAAATATGGAGAATAAATTTGAAGGCCGTTTGTATGGATATATTATTCCCCTTCTTCTTTTAAACAGTATATTATGGATTTATACATGGTTTAAAGCTAGAGGAATAGGAATGAATTACATTATATATGCTTTTCCTATTGCATTGCCTTTGGTATTTCATTCTCTTTCAGGAAATCTTCTGCAAAATTCAGATAGAGTAATGCTGACTAATTTAAGAGGGACAGAAGAAACAGCAATGTATACAATGGGAAGTACGGTTTCTATGATTACCTCCGTTTTATGGACTTCTATGAATCAGGCATGGGCTCCCTGGCTATACGATAATCTTCACAAGAAGGCTCACGATTCTATACGGAATAAGGCCAAAATATATGTGATGATTTTTGGAATGGCTATTATTGGCCTTATGCTGATTGCACCGGAAATCTTATATATTCTGGGGGGAGAAAACTATTACGAAGTACGTTATATTATGCCTCCCATTATAGCAGGACTATGGTGCCAGATTGTTTACGGATTGTATATCAATGTGGAAACTTATATGAAAAAGACTTATATCATTGCGATAGGAACGGCTATGGCAGCAGGTATTAATATAGCTCTGAATTTAGTTCTTATTCCTCAATATGGGTATGTTGCGGCAGCATATACTACTCTTATAGGATATTTTTGGCTGGTTGTTTTTCACTTTTTATCCGTATATCGAGAAAAAGACTACAGGGATGTATATGACTCAAAATTTAATTTTTCCTGTATGATAGCTATGCTGGTTTATCAGTTTATCTGCCTGTATTTTTATCGAAATACTCTGATTCGATATAGTATACTTGCTATATATATGATTTGCATCATCGTTCTGTCTTATCAAAAACGGAACGAAATTAAAGGATTATTCAGATCCAAGTAGGAGAAAAGTAATCGTGAAAGTACTGTTAATTATTCCGGCTTATAATGAAGCGGAGAATATTGAAAGAGTAGCAGACAACATTATAGAGAACTTCCCGCAGTATGATTATGTTATTGTTAATGATGGTTCGGGAGATGATACCAGAAAAATTTGCCGAAAAAGAGGTTATAATTTATTAGATCTTCCGGTAAATGTGGGTTTGGCAGGTGCTGTACAAAGCGGGATGAAATACGCCAATTATTATGGTTATGATTATGCGGTTCAAATTGATGGTGATGGGCAGCATCGTCCTGAATATATTGGTAAAATGATTGAAAAAATGAAAGAAACAAACTGTGATATTGTTATTGGCTCCCGTTTTAAAACGGAAAAGAAACCTCTTACTCTTAGGATGCTTGGAAGTCAGTTGATTACTGGAGCTATTTATCTAACAACCAAAGGAAAATATATTGGAGATGCTACTTCCGGCATGCGTTTGTTTAATAAGTCCATGATTAAATGCTTTGGCTATCAGATGAACTATGGACCGGAGCCGGATACATTGGCTTATTTATTCAATTGCGGTGCTAAAATTGAAGAAGTACAGGTACAGATGGATGATAGAGTGGCAGGAGTAAGCTACCTTAATCTGGGGAACTCATTTCGATATATGATGCAGATGCTGTTTGCAATTTTGGTATTTCAATGGTTTAGAGCGAGGAAATAATGATGTCATATACCTTAAGAATGGTCTTGCTGCTAGGGGCTTTATTAACAGCAGGATGGATATTCAGGAAAATATATAAATGTAAGGTGAAATTAGGGGATGCTATTTTTTGGTTTTGCATGGCATTGCTTTTAGGCGTTCTGGGAGTAGCGCCGGAAATTGCTTATATTTGTACAAGATTATTAGGAATACAGGCCCCGGTTAATTTTATTTTTTTATTTATTTTGGCAGTATTGATAGTGAAGTTGTTTACCTTATCAATAAAAGTGTCTCAGATGGAGGATAAGATTACTACATTGTCAGCAGAGCTGGCTCTTAGAAGTCATGATTTTGAGAAGAAAATAGATGATGGAAAGATGAATAGATAAAGATAGATAATATTAAGAAAACGTTGAAGAGTATTGATGAGCAGGATTATCTGGAAATTGAGGTTATCATAAAGGATGGCTGTTTCTCTGGTGGGGAATTGTCATAATGAAAACAGCGGTCATCGTAGAAGCTTGTATCGTTGCGCGTAAAGCAGATTTAGAGGGTGAAAAAGAAATACAAGATGTTATTTATCTCTCTTGAATGAAGCCAGAGAGAAGTAATTTTCGTATGTCAGATGGGGATATCCCTACAATACTTACCATATTTAAACTTTATGAACAGCAGCAATATATGTATGAAAACAGATAAAAAGATAGAATAGCAGGATAATAGCGATAGAATCGAAGTAGAACGCAGGTTCAGTTTAACCAAGCGTTGCTACGGAATGGACAGAATCATGACCCGGCTGGAAGATACACAGCTCACCTCTATCGCATTATCCGTATTTGTTGTAAACATCGTAAGGATGCAGCAACGAATACTTTCTGTACGTGTTTATCTATTGAAGATTTTGAAGCTTCAGGAGGGCTGACTGTTGGACACTTAGAAATTAGAGGAGGTGAAGTGATTTGTTTACAGGGGAAGATCATACCTTTATCATATGTGCATATGAGGAGAGCAGGTATCTGGAAGATTGTGTAAAATCTCTTATGGAACAAAGAGTCAAGAGTAACATCCTCATGTCAACTTCTACACCTAATGAATTTATCAGACAGATTGCATGTAAATATAATATACCTATTTGTATTAGAACAGGAAAAGGCAATATAGCAGAGGATTGGAATTTTGCTTATGCGCAGGTAAAAACGCAACTTGTAACAATAGCGCATCAAGATGATATATACTGTAATAATTATTTAGAAGAAGTGCTGAAGCACATAAATCAAGCGAAAAGACCATTGATTATTTTTGGAAATTATGGAGAAATAAGAAAAAATAAGCTGGTTAGAAATAATCGTCTGCTGAAAATTAAAGAGATAATGCTTTTCCCGCTGAGAAATAAGGTACTTTGGCCGAATCGTTTTGTCAGGAGAAGAATATTGTCTTTAGGATCTGCAATATGCTGTCCGTCAGTAACTTTTGTAAAGGAAAATCTTCCGTCAGTTCTTTTTGAAAAGGGTTATCAAAGCAATTTGGACTGGCAGGCCTGGGAAAAAATTTCCAGGCTAGATGGAAGTTTCGTTTATTGCAGCAAACTGATTATGTATCACAGAATACATGAGGAATCAGCGACGACACAAATTATTGCAGACAGGAACAGGACTAAAGAAGATTATGAGATGTATTGCAGGTTTTGGCCCAGTTGGATAGCAAGATGTTTGACTAGTTTGTATGAAAAAAGCCAGGATAGTAACTATATTGAAAATTAAAGTAAATAAGTCTCAAAGAAAGAAATTCATGAACAATATGGGTATTATCAGCTTAACAGAGATTTTATGAAAGTGAGAAATGGGAAGGATTAATTCTATGGTTATCACAATCGCAGGAACCGGTTACGTTGGTCTTTCCAACGCCGTTTTATTGGCACAGCATAGTAAAGTTTACGCAGTAGATATTTTGCCGGAGAAGGTAGAGATGCTGAACCAAAAGCAGTCTCCTATCCAGGATAAAGAGCTGCAGGACTATTTGCAGAACAAAGAATTGGATTTGACAGCAACGACTGAGGCTGAAATGGCATACAAAGAAGCAGATTTTGTCGTGGTCTCAACACCTACTAACTATGACCCGAAAAAGAATTTTTTTGATACTTCTTCTGTAGAGGCGGTGATTGAACAGGTTCTTTCGGTAAATAATAAGGCTTATATTGTAATTAAATCCACTGTACCCGTTGGCTTTACGGTAAGTATGCAGGAAAAATATCATACCCATCGAATTCTGTTTTCCCCGGAGTTTTTACGGGAGGGACGAGCTCTGTATGATAATCTGTATCCCTCCAGAATAATTGTAGGAGCCAGTAAAGAGAATAATCAGGCATATGACAGGGCAAAGCAGTTTGCAGCACTGCTTAAGGAGGGCGCATTAAAGGAAAAGATAGAGGTTCTGGTAATGAATTCTACGGAAGCAGAATCTGTGAAGCTGTTTGCAAACACCTATCTTGCCCTGCGTGTGGCCTTCTTTAATGAGCTGGATACCTATGCCGAGGTGAGAGGATTGGATACGAAAGAGATTATCAGAGGGGTAAGCCTGGATTCCAGAATCGGGGATTATTATAATAATCCCTCTTTTGGCTATGGGGGCTATTGTCTGCCTAAGGATACAAAACAGCTTTTGGCCAATTACGAGCAGGTTCCTAATAATATTATCGGAGCTATTGTGGATGCCAATCGAACAAGGAAGGATTTTATTGCTGAGCAGATTTTAGCGAAAATCAGCTATGAAGAAAAACAGAAGAAAAACCAAAAATGTATAGTGGGGATTTATCGTCTTACCATGAAATCCAATTCCGATAATTTCCGCCAATCCTCCATTCAGGGAATTATGAAACGGCTGAAGGCAAAGGGAGTAGAGATTATTGTTTATGAACCTGCCTTGAAGGAAGAAAGCTTCTTCGGAAGTCGAGTGGAACGGAAGTTAGAGCAATTTAAGGAAGAGTGTGAATTAATTATCTGTAATCGAAGAACTGAAGACTTAGAGGATGTTGCAGACAAGGTATATACAAGAGACTTATTTTCGGTGGACTAACAGGAGAGTATTATGTTGAATAAAAGCATTACATAAGAGGAAAAATCGATGAGCAGTCAAAAGGATTTACTACGATTATTAACCCAAAAAATCGAGAAGCAGCAATGGGTATGTTTGTTTACCGGAATAGCTGTGGGAATCATTACCCATTTATATATGCTGACCAATAAACTGCCTAACTGGGATGATATAACGGTGTTTCAGGGCTATGGAGTGGGAAGGGAGCATGGACGTTGGTTTATTCCCAAAATTCATTCCTGGGGCTCTGACTGGAGTGTTCCGGCATTAAACGGGATGATTATGATTATCTTTCTGGCAATTGCGGCCTGCTTTATTCTTGCTGCTTTGGAGCTGAAAACGGTGACATCGGCGGTTCTGCTTCCGATAATTATGCTGACCTTTCCCGGGGTGACCAGCAGTATGACCTTTATGTATGTGACCCATGTTTATGGGATAGGGCTGTGTATTGGCTGTATAGGAGCTTGGCTGATTCAGCGCTTTCGCTATGGTTTTATTCCCGGCATTGCTCTTCTGATTCTCTGTTTGGGTACCTATCAGTCCTTTATCTGCCTGATGGCAGGTGTTTTGGTCTTAGCACTGGTATTTCAGCTTTTTCGGGGAAAGGAATTAGCACAGGTTCTGAAACAGGGTATAGTCAGTCTTGCCAGCCTTCTTGTATCCATGGGGCTGTATGTGATAATCAGTAAATATGTGATCGGCGGAATGTCGGATTATAAAGGAGTCAGCAATATGGGGCAGCTGGAGCTGGGCAAGATACCGCTTCAGATTGCCAGGGCATATAAACGTATTTTAGAGTATTTTATTACTGACCCCTGGAGCTTTGTCAGTGCAAGAGGACGGGAGCTGAACCTCCTTGTGGTTGGCTGCATTGTTGCAGGCTTCTTCCTCCTCTTATGGAGATTAAGGATATACAGGGAAAAGGGAAGGACAGCTTTACTTTGTATTTTGATTATTCTGTTTCCCCTAGCCCTAAGCTCCATATATATACTTGCTCCGGAAGCAAATGCAACCACTTTGACCATATATCAGTATTTTATGGTATATGTGGTATTAATCGGCTTTTTGGAATTGTTTATGCAGACAGGGGAGCTTTTTACCAAAGCCTTTTGGGCTAAGCCGGTTATCGGCAGTCTGTTGATGGGTATGATTTTTTTGGTGGGCTATGATAATTATGTATTGGCAAATGATGCTTATTTTCGTATGGATATTGCCTTCACCCGAATCCATAGCTTCTATGAAAGATTATACATACGGATTTCGGAGACGGATGGCTATCAGTATGGAGACTCCATTGCTATTTTAGGAGACTGGTGGCCGGAAAAAAATATTTTATCAGGCTATGGGATGGATATTGAGCGATACGAAGAGTTTGAAGGAGTGGCCATGGAGAATGGTCTGTTTACGACGCATGTACGCCAGTATTTTATGAGAGATTATCTGGGAGTAACCCATGAAGAGATTTCTCCTGAGAAAATCAGTGAGCTGTTTCATTCGAAAGAGTTTGGGAAAATGGGTAAATATCCGGCAAAGGACTGTGTCCGAAAGATTGATGGAGTATGGGTTATCCGGGTAGCAGACTAAGGGAGCTAAAGGCGGTTGAGTAAAATGAAGATGCAATATGATAAAATCATAATCGGTGCCGGCTTGTATGGACTCTATGCGGCCTTATATTCAGCGAATAAGGGAGAGCGGGTTTTAGTGCTGGAATATGATGCAGCACCCTTTGAACGTGCTACCTATATCAATCAGGCCAGGGTACATATGGGCTACCATTATCCTCGAAGCCTTACTACGGCAGTAAAGTCAGCGGGTTATTTCAGAAGATTTACGGAGGATTATGGCTTTTGCATCCATTCTAAATTTGAGCAGATCTATGCTACCTCAGATCAGTTTTCCTGGACTGATGGCAAGCAGTTTAAGGAGTTCTGCAAGGCTGCCGGAATCCGTTGTGATGAGCTGCCGCCCTCCCGTTACTTTAAGCCGGGAATGTGTGATGGAGCTTTTTTGACGGAAGAATATACCTACGATGCCAAGCTGCTGCAGAAGTTTTTTGAAGAAAAGCTTGGGGAAAAATCCAATGTGAGGATTTGCTGCGGTGCCAGAATTATGGAGATTATTCGGGAAGACAGTGAATTTGTTCTTTTAATGGAGGACGGCACTGAATATGGGTCTGCGTTTGTGCTGAATGCTACCTATGCCTCGGTAAATCAAATTTTGAAAAGATTAAAGGGGATGGAAAAAGAAAGCTTTCCAATCAAGTATGAGCTTTGTGAGATTATTCTTTGCGAGCCGTCAGCTGCTTTGCGGGATATGGGAATTACGGTAATGGACGGTCCTTTTTTTTCCATTATGCCTTTTGGAAGGACGGGACTACATTCTCTGACCTCGGTAACCTTTACCCCTCATGTAACCTCTTATGACAGCCTGCCCTCTTTCGGATGTCAGCAGCAGGCTGGGGAGAGCTGTACGGCCAAAAGCCTGGGGAACTGTAATCTGTGTCCCGCAAAACCGAAATCTGCATGGAAGTATATGTCCCATCTGGCGGACAAGTACCTTCTGGAAGAATATAGCTACACTTACAGAGAATCCCTGTTTTCCATGAAACCGATTCTGAAATCTTCAGAGGTAGATGATTCCAGACCTACTGCCATAAAGATAACAGGTCAAAATCCTACCTTTATCAGTGTTTTATCAGGTAAGATTAATACGGTATATGATTTGGATGAGTATTTGTAAAAGAATAAAACATCAGAAGAAAGCCATGCAATAAGTAACGTAAGCATGAGAACAGAAAGACGCTTAAACTAAAGGAGAAACTTAGGTGGAATCAGTAAAAAAAGAAAAAAAATTTATCTCCCTGGTGGTTTATCTGCATAACGAAGAGCAGAAGATAGTTCCCTTTTTGGAGCAGGTATTACCAAGATTCAGTGAAGCCTTTGAGGATTTTGAAATGGTTTGTGTGGATGACGGCTGTACCGATGGTACGATAGAGGAATTAAAGGCATGGCTTAAAAAGAATAACAGACCGATTATGGTCAATATCATTCATATGAGCTTCTATCATGGGCTGGAAAGCGCTATGAATGCAGGAAGAGATTTGGCGATCGGTGATTTTGTCTACGAATTTGATACGATTCAGATTGACTATCCTTCGGATATTATTTTTCAAATATATGAAAGAATGCTGGAGGGCTATGATATTGTAGCCGCAGGGACCAACGATCACATTCGTCTTACCTCCCGTTGCTTTTACAGTCTGTATAATCGTACCAGCAAGGGAAAGGCAATTATCGGTCCGGAGACTCTGAGGATTGTTTCCAGAAGAGCCATAAACCGAATTAAGACCCTGGGACAATACATTCCCTATCGGAAGGCAGTATATGCTAACTGCGGGCTGAAAATGGATGTCCTCTACTATAGTCAGCTTTCCGAGAAGAGGGCAGACAAAAGGACAGGGACAGGGGAGAGGGCGTTGCTGGCATTGGATTCCTTTATTTATTTTACCAACGTAATGGAACGGCTTTCTTTTATTGTCAGCTGTGTATTTTTACTGATTACCATAGGAGTAGGGATTTATATTTTACGGGATGCTTTGCTGTCAGCCGCGGTGGTTGAGGGCTGGATTTCCACTATGGCCTTTTTGGCCCTGGGCTTCTTCGGGGTGTTCTCCCTGCTGACTATTGTATTAAAATATTTGTCAGTGCTGTTAAATCTGATTTTCAAGCAGCAGCGTTATTTGATTTCCGATATTGAAAAGGTGGCAAAAGAGTGAAAAAAGAAGCAATGAGTATTACCCTGTTATTCCCGGTTTTGAATGAGAAGCTTCGTCTGGAAAAGGGGATTGAACAGACTATGGCGTATATGCAGAAAAATGTAACCATTCCTTACCGGCTGTTGATCTTGGATAATGGTTCCACAGATGATACGCCCGGAATAGGGAAACGGCTGGAAGCGAAATATCCCCAGGTTCGTTATGTCCGTGTGGGAGAGCGGGGAGTAGGAGTAGCCTTCCGTAAGGGGATTGAGCTGAATGAAAGTGATATTGTGGGCTATATGGATATTGATTTATCCACAGATTTAAAATATCTGGGAAAAACCATCCACTTGTTTGAGACTTTGCCGCAGCTGGATTATGTGAATGGCACCCGTTTCAGTAAACAGTCTGATACCAGAGGGCGGAAGTGGTACAGAAAAATAACTTCAGCAGGACTGGTTTTTCTACTGAAGGCTGTCTTTGATATGAAGGCTACGGATGCTGTCTGCGGCTTTACCTTTTTGAGAAAGGAAGCGGCGGAAAGACTGGTGGAGGAGAGCAGTAAGGAAAACGGCTGGTTCTATACTATTGAGTTTCTTTTACGGGCCGAGCGGGATAAGATGAATATTTGTGATCTCCCGGTAGAATGGCAGGAAGATTATAATACTACGGTTAAGGTGGCAAAGACGGTGAAGAATTACCTTGTACAGATGGTAAAATTAAAGAAAGCGTTTCATCAGGAGGATCTGAGGAAGGCTTCCAGGGGATAGAATGGAGAGAGTATGTTAAAACGAATTGATTTATCCAGAGATTTTCAGGCACAAAAAGAGGCTTATATGGAGGCCATTCGGGCAGTCTGTGAGGATACGGCCTTTTCCGGCGGGAAATATGCGGACAGGTTTGATGAAGAATTTGCCCGATACTGCAGTGTACCCTATGCAGCAGGAGTAAATAACGGAACTACGGCTCTGCATTGTGCCATGCTGGCCTTAGGAATCAAAGAAGGAGACGAGGTAATCGTTCCGGCAAATACTTATATTGCTACTGCGTGGGGAGTAAGCTATACCGGTGCCACACCGGTATTTGTGGACTGTACAGCAGATACCTGGGAGATTGATCCGGATAAAATTGAGGAGAAGATTACCCAAAGGACAAGGGCAATCATCGGAGTCCATCTTTACGGTCAGCCCTTCGAGGTAAATCGGGTAAAGGCAATAGCCAAAAAGTATAACCTTTATGTAGTAGAGGACTGCGCCCAGTCGCATGGTGCTCTTTATGAGGGTAAAATGGCAGGCGGCCTGGTGGATTTGGGCTGCTTCAGCTTCTATCCCGGAAAGAATCTATATGCTTTTGGAGAGGGAGGAAGTGTAACCTGTCAAAAAAAGGAGCATTATGATTATATTACCATGTTAAAGAATCAGGGATGCCAGGTACGTTATTATCATGATGTAATCGGATATAACTATCGTCTGGAGGGGATTCAGGGGGCAGTTTTGAGTGTCAGCCTGAAGCTTCTTCCCAAGTGGACCCGGCGAAGACAGGAAATCGGGGAACGTTATATTCGGGAAATTACCAATCCAGGATTGACCATGCAGGCACATCCTGAAAATACCACACCGGTTTACCATTTATTTGTAGTAACCGTAGATGATCCGGAGCATTTTTTAAGCTATATGGAGGACAGACAGATTGAATGCAATCGCCATTATCCGGTACCCTGCCATCTGCAGAAGGCCTATGCTCATCTGGGTTATAAGGAAGGAGACTGTCCCAATGCAGAGTATCTGGCTTCTCATTGTGCAACCCTGCCGCTGTTTCCGGAAATGACGGACGAGGAAGTGAAACTGGTCATTCAGGCCTGTAACGAATATAAAGGAGTGTAGACCCTGCTTTCGTGGCAGCAGGTCTGCTGATATGAAGATGAATTGGATCAAAAGAATTTTTGGCCTGGAGCAGAGCCGTTTTATTGTGGTGGGAATCATGAACACTCTCATTGGAATGGCAGCCATGTTTATTGCCTATAACGTTTTCCATCTGGGGTATTGGCTTTCCAGTGCAATGGACTATCTGATTGGCAGTATTTTCAGCTACTTTGCCAATAAATATTTTACTTTTCGCTCTGAAAAAAAGTCGGGAAGAGAAGTGGTACGTTTTGCAGTCAATATTCTTGTCTGCTATTTTCTGGCCTATAGCATTGCTCAGCCGGCTATGGGCATGCTTCTGGGAAACCTGAATCTGTCTGTGTCCATATTTGAACAGATCAGTATGCTCTTTGGTATGTGTATCTTCGTAGTACTCAATTATTTTGGACAGAAATTTTTTGTATTCCGAAAACATGGAGGCAAAAAGAGTGAAGATAATGAACAGAGGAAATAAATCCATTAGCAGACGGTGGAGTCAGGAGGCCATTGAAAAATGGGTAATTTATGAAAAATACGCAGATTAAAGTGCTGATGATAGGCCCTGCCAGAACGGTTAAAGGCGGTGTTTCGGCCGTGGTCAATGATTATTATCGGGCAGGATTGGATAAGCAGGTGGAGCTGACTTATCTGGGGACTATGGAGGACGGAAGCAAATGGCATAAACTGTGGGTGGCCGCAAAGGCACTGTTTCAATTCATAGGCTTAGTCAGAAAGAATGATCTTATTCATGTGAATATGGCTTCGGATTCCAGTATATACCGCAAGCTTCCCTTTATCTGGATTGCCCGCTTAAATCACAGAAAAATCCTTATCCATCAGCATGGAGGAAATATTCGGCAGTTCTATTTTGAGCAGTGCGGGCCGGGCAGGCAGAAAATGATAAGAAAAACACTGGAGCAGGCTGACCGGATATTGGTTATTGCTCCATACCTGTGGGAAATATTTGCCCGGATTACAGGAGAGGAGAGGCTGGTGCTTTTTCCCAATGCCATCCTTCTTCCTGAGAAGTACAATAAAGACTATACCGGACAGAAAATTCTCTTTTTAGGAAGAATGTGTAAAGAGAAAGGGATAGAGGAGCTTCTTATAGCCTGTGGAAGCCTGAAAACGGAATTTCCTGATTTACGCCTGTATCTTGGAGGAGTTTGGGAGGATACCCATTTAAAGGCCAGGGCAGATGAGATGGGAACATGGATTGTCCAGCCCGGCTGGATAGACACAGAGAAAAAGGAAGAGCTGTTAAAAGAATGTAATCTCTTTGTACTCCCCTCATATTTTGAAGGGCATCCCATTTCTCTTTTGGAAGGGATGGCGTTTGGCTGTGCCTGTATTGGAACAGAGATTGGCGGAATTACACAGATGCTTATTCATGAGGAAAACGGCTTATTGGTGCCGGTAAAAGACAGTGAAGCTCTAAAAGCAGCTCTCAGAAGATGTCTGGAGAATGCTGAGCTGCAAAAAGGATTGGGACAGGCTGCTTTAAAAAAGATTGCACAGGAGTATAGTCTGGAGAAAAACATAAAAAAATTAACGGATATCTATCGAGATATGCTATAGTAAAACGGAAAATTCTTCCGAAAAGGAGTACATGAAATGAAACCCATATTATATATCGTGGTCCCCTGCTATAATGAAGAAGAAGTATTACCTGTCACTGGCAAGCTGTTTGTAGAAAAAATCACACAGTTGATTGAAAAAGGAAAGATTTCAGAAAATAGCAAGACCTTATTTGTTAATGACGGCAGTAAGGACAGCACATGGCAGATTATTTGCGATTTATCCTGTCGGGAGAAGTGTATAGAAGGAATTGCCTTAAGCCGCAATCGGGGACATCAGAATGCGGTACTGGCTGGCCTTATGGAAGTTAAAGATAAATGTGATATCAGCATCACTATCGATTGTGATGGTCAGGATGATATTAATGCCATGGATGCCATGATCGATGAATATTTAAACGGCTGTGACGTAGTTTACGGTGTACGCAGTAAAAGGGATACGGATACCTTTTTTAAACGGGCTACGGCTGAAGGCTATTATAAAGTGCTGAGATGGTTTGGAGCAGATGTGGTATATAATCATGCAGATTACCGCCTTCTATCGGCAAGAGTATTGGAAGAGCTGGCAGAATTTAAAGAGGTAAATATCTATTTAAGAGGTATGATTCCGCTGGTAGGCTTTAAAAGCACCAGTGTTTATTATGAACGTCATCAGCGCCAGGCGGGAACCAGCCATTATCCCCTGAAGAAAATGCTGGCACTGGCCTTTGATGGTATTACCAGTCTGAGTATTCGTCCCATACGGATGATTATGACCCTGGGGCTTCTCATTGCCTTTTTAAGCTTTATCGGGGTTATCTGGTCGGTAGTGGTTCATCTGAGAGGAGAGGCAGTCAGCGGGTGGGCCAGTATGACCAGCATTATATGCTTCTTAAGCGGTGTACAGCTGATTTGCTTCGGTGTACTGGGTGAATATATTGGAAAAATTTATCTGGAAACCAAGGCAAGACCCAGATTTATTATTAGTGAGAGAACCGATAAATAGGAAAAATCAGGTTAGCTTTCATAATTAGATGCTTTGAATTATTTTATGCCTCTAAATGAATGGAGTAAGATATGGTTTTTAGCTCATTTGTTTTTATTTGGATTTTTTTACCGATTATATTTATTGGAAATTATTTTGCACAAAGATTTACCAAAGGGAATACATTAGCCAATGCACTATTGCTAATAGCAAGTATTTTCTTTTATGCGTGGGGAGAACCCATATATATTAATCTGATGATTGTATCTATTATAATTAATTGGATTGCAGGAATGCTAATTGATTCGGCAAAACATAAAAAGTGCTTATTGGTGTTATTTGTTGTTATTAACATTGGTATTCTTGGATACTTTAAATATGCGGTAATGATTATTCAGACGATAAATCAAATGTGGGGGGTATCATACAAAATACCAGATATACCGCTTCCCATTGGAATTTCATTTTTTACTTTTCAGGCATTATCGTATGTAATTGACGTATATCGTGGGAAATGTGATAAACAGCCTAATATACTAAAGCTTGCTTTGTACATATCCTTTTTCCCACAACTTATTGCAGGACCAATTGTGCAGTATAAAGATGTCGTTGAGCAGATTGATTACCGTACGGTATCTGTTTCCCAAACTGCAGCAGGGATAAGAAGATTTATGTATGGGTTCGCTAAAAAAGTGTTAATATCTAATATTCTTGCTATGAGCGTAGATGAAATATATTCTCTGGAAATCATTGATGTTACATGGAGCCTTGCATGGATAGCATCTCTATTTTATACACTCCAAATTTATTATGATTTTTCTGGCTATTCCGATATGGCAATTGGACTTGGCAAGATATTTGGTTTTGAGTTTAAGGAGAATTTTAATTATCCATATACAGCACATTCGATTAGAGAGTTTTGGCGAAAATGGCATATTTCTCTTAGTACATGGTTTAAGGATTACGTTTATATCCCGTTAGGTGGGAGCAGGAAAGGTAAACGAATAACATACGAAAATTTAATTATCGTATTTTTGTTGACGGGATTATGGCATGGTGCATCGTGGAATTTTGTGTTTTGGGGTCTTTTTCACGGAATATTTATGCTTATTGAACGCACCAGAGTTAAAAACTTTTTAAAGAGACATCATATTTTTTCGTGGATTTATTGTTTTTTTGTGGTTAATTTTTCGTGGATATTTTTTCGAATAATTAATATCCGCCAGGCTTTCGCATATATTAAGCGGATGATATTACCGTGGAAGTATAATAATAACCCTTTTTCAATACTGGAAATAATTGATTTCCACACCATTTTTGTAGCTGTCATATCGATTGTTGGTATGGGAATGATACAAACATTTGCAGAAAAGAACGCTAAGCTAAATAGATGGAAAAATTCCATTCCAGAAATGATATTTTGCACACTGATAATGCTTCTATCTATTGCTAGCCTGGCTGGTGGAACATACAACCCGTTTATATATTTTAGGTTTTAATAATTATGAAGACGAAAGCATCAAAAACGAGTATTACCTATATCGTGATTTTTTTTATTCTAACAGCATTGGTATATCCAACTTGGACTCTGTTAAGCAATTATCTTAATACGGAAAATTATGAAAAAAGGGAACTGACGCAGGTACCATCTTTCAGTTTAGATATGATTAGTGAGTTTCCTCACAACTTTGAGACGTATGTTAATGATAATCTCCCTTTCAGGAATCAGTTGATTAGCTTGAACAGTGCCTTAAATTATTATTTATTTCATTCGAGCACATCGCCCCGGGTTGTTATTGGAAAGAATGGGTGGCTTTTTTATGATGATAAAGGTGATGGAAATCCCATTTCAAATTATCATGGAACAGATTTGCTAACGGATGAGGAACTTCAGCAGATAGCATTCAACTTAACTGTGGCTCGTGATGACCTTGCATCTCGAGGAATAGAATTTGTTGTTTTTATAGCACCCAATAAGGAGAGAATATATTCTGAAAATATGGCGGATTATTATGGAGAGCCTGCCGATGAATATGGCACACAACAAATTGTTGATTATTTGCATGAGAATACTGATTTAAGAGTGATTTTTCCAGTTGAGGAAATCCGTGAAGCAAAGGAAGATTTGAGTGATAAGATAAATATTTATCACAAGACAGATACGCATTGGAATGAATTAGGTGCGTATATTGGGACTTCTGAATTATTAAAGGAGTTAGGGGTGAATATACCGGTATACAATAGTAATGAAATCATAGTAAAAGAATATGAAGATATACCGGGTGATTTAGCAGATATGTTAAATATTGGAGCTTTAATTGATCCGGGAAAGAATTATATCCCAACTGGCTATGATGCACATGATTATATCAATGTTGAGTGGGATTTTTCGACTGTATTTAGATACTGTGCTTCTGCTGCTGATCCAAGAAAAATAGTAATAAACAGAGACTCATTTTGCAGTGCAATGGCAGAGTTAATAGGTTCACAATTTGATGAAAGCGTAATGATTCATAGAAAGCATTATTCTCGCGACATGATTTTAGATGAGAAGCCAGACATTTATGTATATGAGACCGTTGAACGGTATGCTGCAAAAGGATTGCTGAACATTAATTCTATTTATTAAATGATGTTTTAGCATTTTTCACAGATATGGCTGAGTCGAAGAATTAGCAAGCAATTGTGTCTCTTCTTAATATGTTTTAATTCCAGCTTACGAAGACTCAAACTTAATGGGCATTAACCTGATAAGGATTGCAAAAGTTTAGTTCACCCACTCTACTACTGCATAATAATCAAAGTCTGTAATCCGATATTGATCTGAGATAAATTGCTCTTTTTCACTTTGAGCAACTATAAGGATAGAATCCTGATAGTTCGGATTTAATTGAAGATTATCCTGTGAGACGTCTGCATCCTCCCATAGGTCCTCCGGAAGTCCGAAAACATAATAGGTAAAGGAGGAGGCAACCAGAAATTCTGCTTCGGGATCTTTATAGATTACCGTATCTACAAAATCCTGGGGTGGAGTTTCACTGAAATACAGAGCGGAAATAAAAGGGGAGGCCAGGCCTTCATAGGTGGAATAGATGGTCTGTCCCCCTTTTCGGATGCTTTCCGCATATTGGATGGCGTTTCCATAGCCTTTCATGCAAAGGCTGGCGGTAGTTTCGCTAAATCTGGTAAAATAATCCCGGGTAAAAGAGATGGCTCCCAGAGAAAAAAGAAGCACTAAAAGAACAAAGGCATAACGAAATTTTCGGCAAATAGCTTCTGCTCCCACCGCAAAAAAGTAAACCACCGGAAGAAAGATAAAAATCATCCGGTTGATGTTGGGATCAATAAACAGGGAAAAAAGGAATGCTGCCATAAACATCCAAACCATGGGACTGTGGCGATTCCAGGCTTTTTTTCGATTGCCTGAAAACATATCCTTAAGGGCCAGATAAAGACCCAGGAAGGTCACCGGAAAAGTAAAATGATAAAAGGTAAAATAACCGGGAACATAGTTAATGGCTTCATCTGTGGTTCCGACAGTCAGCATTTTCAGTACTCGAATCAGGTTATTGAAAAGTGCAGCCGGTAAGGAGGAGTCAAAGGCAATAAAAACAGAGCCGGTATGATCTCCTACGAAGCGGGGGATACTGAAATATTCGGTATTAATGGCAGGAAGCTCGAACAGATTAATAAGATAAAATGCGGCTAAAGGAGCTGTAATCACTAAAAAGGCTATTCCACTGAGAAAAAGCTGCTTTAGAGTGAGACGTCTGACGTATAGACTGTAGCTGCAGGCAAACAGCAGGAACAGAGGAATTACCACTGTTGCACTGCCATAGCAATAGAGGCAAAAGCCACTGACTGCTGCGGCAATCAGGTAGTGCAGGGTCTTTTCGGAGGAATTGGCCCTCCAAAACAGAAGCAGAACAAGAATGACCCAGAAGGGAATAGTGTTGCAGTCCAGAAGCCAGCGGGAGAGAATCACGTGCCAGGGGCAGACCGCCAGTGCACCAAGGCCAATCAGGGCAGCAGTAGAGTTATGCACCTTTTTGACATAGAAATAAAACAGAAACAGGGTACATACACCGAACACGGCAATCACACCGCGGAAAGTTAAAATAGAATTTCCGAAAATACGGATAACAAGAGCACACAGATAAATCAGAAAGGGACTTCCACCGCCGGAGCCCCAGGTGATGGGATAAACAGGACGGAGGTAGCCGTTTCGATCCATGCCGTAAAAGGAAAGGGCAAAGGCTTCGTAGGCATTAGAAGCCTCATCCTGCTGGAAGCCCTCCGGCATGGAGGAAAGACGAAAAAAACGGAGAAAAATTCCCAATCCCAGCAACAGACAGACGATTATTTTCTCCTGCCCGGAATTGAGTCCAATCCTGTTCAGCTTTCGTGTGGGTTCTGTTTTTTTCAGCAGAAAGAAAAGAACCACAGCTATATAGATGATTAGAGCAAGGTAATTAAAATAATCGATAATCCGCATGGATAAATCCTCTTTCGTAGAACTAAGCTGCTTACAGATTGGCAGAATGGAGACTGTCACATTGGTAAAGCTCCTTATCCTGCACATATCGGTAGAACAGATATAGGTAGATTACATAAATCATTACATTGATTATGGACAGCTGATAGAAACGCTCTCGGGTAAAATCAAACAGATAAATACTGTAGGTGCGAAAGCTTAATATATGCAGCCCCAGGGAAAGCCAGGCCGTTTTCGGAAGAAAAAAGGCCAGTAAAATGGATAAAATCTCATACTGAAAGCCGTATCGCTCGTGCATGTTCGGTAAAAACAGAACACAGGTGAAGATGACCAGAAAGGCCATGTACACAAGGGTAACCGGTGTCAGCATAGCCTGATGCCGGTACAGCCAGAATAAAAGAAGGACCAAAACAGCTATAGTGCAGACGATGGCCAGGGGCTTTAGAGCAAGAGATAGCTGGGCGGGGGTATCACTCAAAAACAATCCCCAGAAGCTGGGATAGTTAATATAGAGAGAGGTATAGGTGGTGGTCTGGTTGGCATAGATGAAAAAAACGTCCTTAATTCCTCGTCCCTTCACAAGCCCGGCAGTAGCCATAAAAATCATGGTCATGGGAATCAGAAAAAAATAGAGGAAGGAAAATCTCTTTTTATAGACATATAGGAAAAGATAAAGAGGCAGCAAAAAAATGGCCTGCAGCTTAAAGGCAAAGGCTAAGCCAAAGGCGATAAAGGAAAGACCGTATTTTTCCCGACTGAAAAACAGTAAGGAAAGGACAGAAAAGCTGGTAAATACGGAATCACACTGAGCCCAGTAGGATGAATTTAAAAAAACCAGAGGAGAAAGAAGAACACAGGAATAGGCAAGAAGCGCCTTAAGCTTACGCTTATCCCGGCTGCCGGAATAGACGAAGCAGCCTGCAAGAATTGCCAGAAAATAGTCAAAAATACAGGAAAACAGCTTATAAAGATAAGTAGGCTCTAAGGGCAAATAGGTAAGAAGGGCAATTACCGTCTGATAAGGGATATTATAGTCCCCCACCTGCATATCCAAAGAACCCAGTCCTCCATTCTCCTTAATGTAGTCAAACCAGGGCAGCAGAAAAGCATTCAAATCTCCGGAATCAGCATCCTTAAGAAGAAAACGAATTGCCAGAGAAATCAGAGTTATGGCAAAGAAAAAAATCAGATAAAGGTGCTTTTCTACCCAGAAAAGTATCTTTTGCTCTACAGAGAATATCATGGAATAAACTCCTTTTGGAATAAATGCAAAATAATCGTTATTTTGTCTTATATTAGCGAAAAATATAGAAAAAGTCAATTGAAAAGAAAATACGGATATGGCATTTAGAGGCAAAGTATGCTATTCTGTATGGGATTAAAAGAGGGAATGCTAGGAAGAGGGAAGAATCATGAAAACTACAGTAGAAAATAGGCAGAAAAAAGGCGGGAATTGGAAGCTATACTTGTATATGGTGCTTGCAGCAGCACTTTTTTTAACGATTTGCTCACGCTCTTCCTTTTTATATCCCTGCAATAATTGGGATGATGCTAACAGCTATTTTTCCATGGGGAAGTTTATGATGAATGGCGGAATCATCTACCGGGACCTGTATGATCAAAAGGGCCCCTTTCTCTATCTTCTGTATGGTATTGCCTATCTGATTTCCCATGATACCTTTTTTGGCGTTTATTTATTGGAAATTGTGTCAGCAGCCTTTTTTCTGATGGCAGGTTACCGGATTTTTTGTCTGTATGCCAGAGAGGAAACGGCCCTTATGCTTACGCCGGTTCTTGCAGCAGTCTGTTTTTCGGCAAAAAGCTTTTACTGGGGAGGAGCGGCAGAGGAATTTTGTCTGCCCCTGTTTGCCTGGAGTCTGTACTTTTCCCTTCGCTATTTTCAGGAGGAATATCCCAAACCTCCATCCCTGAAAATGATTCTGATTAACGGTATTTTTTCAGGAATTATCATGCAGGTAAAATTCAATATGCTGGGATTCTATTTTGCCTGGATGGCAGCAATTGCCTTAATGAATTTTACAAAATCCAACCGGAAGAGAGCACTGACTGCCTGTGGAGTATTTCTGGGGGGAATGCTCATTACGCTGATTCCCTGGCTGATTTATTTCGGGATTCATGGTGCCCTTTATGACTGGTATATCTGTTATATTTATAACAATGTATTTTTATACAGTGATTTAAGTAAAGCATCGACAGGAGTAGGAGAAAAGGTTTACACACTGACCAAAATATTGTATTATCTGATTCTGGATAATGCCTCGTATTTTATTCCCATCATCATCGGAATGCTGTTTTTCCTGCTGAATCGGCGGGTAAGGTGGTATGAGAAGCTGAATCTATATGCCCTCTTTGGATTTTTATTCCTGGGTATTTTTGTTGGAGGGGCGAATCTTCCTTATTATTCTATTCCGCTTATGGTTTTTGCCACGGTAGGACTGGGAGCAGTGGGAGTGCTGGCAGATTGGCTGATTTACGGCAGGAAAATGGGGCAGACAGGGAAAGAGAGCATAAATACTAATAGTACGTTGAAAAATGTACTGGCAGCAGGCATCGTCTGCAGCATCAGTCTTTTAGGAGCGTGGACCGGTTCCGGGAATATTGCCTTTATGGAGCAGAGCCGGGAGGATTTTTTTCTGTATAAATTTAAGGAAATCGTTAAACAGGAGGAAAATCCCACCTTGCTCAATCTGAGCTGTCTGGATGCAGGACTTTATACCGTAGCGGATATTGTGCCTACTTGTAAGTATTTTCAGACCAATGGCATACCGCTGAGGGAAATGGAGAAGGAACAGCTTCGTTATATTCGGGAGGGACTGACACAGTTCGTTCTGGTCAGGGGAGATTATCCCCGGGAGATACGGCAGTACTATGATCTGGTGGGATATGAGACTAACCTGTCTAATGGGACAACCTTTGAGTATTATTTGTTTAAAAGAAAATAGGGAAAGCGATGTTATTTAATTCGTATCTGTTTATTTTATTTTTTCTGCCTATAACCTTGTTAGGATATTTTACCTTAAATCGATATGCCTACGGAAAAAACGGAATGGCCGGAATCATCTGGCTGTTTCTTATGTCCCTCTGGTTTTACGGGTATCAGAAACCGGAGTATCTGATTTTAATTCTTGGAAGTATCCTGGTAAATTTTCTAATAGGTCTTTCTCTCTCAGAGCTGAAACGTCGAGGAGGAAAAAAGGGATGGCAGAAGCTGACAGTGACCATAGGGGTTGTGTTCAACCTGGGTCTTTTGGTTTATTTTAAATATGCCGATTTTTTTCTGGATGCCATTCTTGAGAGGCTGTTTCACTTTGAATATTATGTGGGAGTGGCTTTACCTTTGGGAATTAGCTTCTTTACCTTTCAGCAGATTTCCTATATCGTGGACTGCTATCGTAAGGAAGATGGGCTTCACTATGGCTTTTTTGAATATGCTGCCTATGTTACCTTTTTCCCACAGCTGGTGGCAGGTCCCATCGTTATGCACTCAGAGCTGGTTCCTCAGCTGATGGAGAAGAGAAATAAAAGGATAAACTGGCAGAATATGAGTCGGGGACTTTATGGCTTTGCTCTGGGATTAGGAAAGAAGGTTATCCTTGCCGATACCCTTTCTAAACTGGTTTCACTTGGGTTTTCCGATATTTTTGTATTGAATAGTGCCTCTGCGCTGGTGGTTATGCTGGCCTATACCCTTCAGATTTATTTTGATTTCAGCGGCTATTGCGATATGGCATTGGGAATAGGCTACATGTTTAATGTAAAACTTCCCATTAACTTTAATTCACCCTACAAGGCAGGAAGTATCAGTGAGTTTTGGGAAAGATGGCATATGACGCTGACTCGTTTTTTTACTCAATATGTTTATATTCCCTTAGGAGGAAGCCGCAACGGACGATTCAGAACGTATTTGAATACTATGATTGTGTTTTTGCTGAGTGGACTTTGGCATGGAGCAAATTATACTTTTCTTCTTTGGGGAGGGCTCCACGGAGCATTTATGATCGTTGAAAAAATAGGGAAAGATTTGGGAATAAGAGTTTCAGATGGAAAGCTTGGAAAGCTCCTCCGGCTGTTATATGGTGTACTTACCTTTTTCTTTGTGAATCTGGCCTGGCTGCTATTCAGAGCCGATAGAATCAGGGACTGGCAGTATATTTTGAAAAGATTGTTTTCTGGTGAATGGGAACTGGGCGAAAAGTTCATGGAAGCCATGAATAAGTTGATTGAAGTGCGACTTTTGGCTAATCTGGGATTAAGAGGAGTTTTTCAGAGCTATCCATGGCTGCCTCTTGTCACTGTGTTGATCGTCCTTTTATCGGCAGTATTTTTGATGAAAAATACTCAGGAGAAATTGGAGGAAGAAAAGTATTCTTTTCGGCGAAGTATATTGACTATTCTTCTTTTGGTATGGTGTATAATTTCTTTGAGCGATGTAAGTGAATTTCTCTATTTTAATTTTTAGTACGGAGTTATATGAACGAAACAATAAAGATACAAAAACAGAAGAAATGGTTTATCGGAACGGTTGCGGTCACCTTGGGAATCCTTTTTGTGATTCTTTTGGCTATGGTCATTGTAGACCCTTATTTCCATTATCATGCGCCTTTGCCCGGGATTTCTTACCGGATGTATTCGGAGAGGTATATGAATCGGGGAATTGCCCAAAACTTTGAGTACGATGCTTTGATTACCGGAAGCAGTATGAATCAGAATTTTAAGGTTTCACAGATGGATGAGCTTTTTGGAACCGCTTCCATTAAGATTCCTTATTCCGGTGCCGGCTTTGAAGAAATCAAGGATACCGTTGAGGTAGCATTAAACAGTGAAAACAAGGTGAAATACGTCCTTTGGGGAATTGACTACAACGGGTTGAACCGGGATTATGACTGGCAGGGATACGATAGCTATCCGGATTATCTGTATGACGATAATCTGCTGAACGATACCTCCTATGTGTGGAATAAGACCCTTTTATTTGAAGGGCTGTATACAGATATGTTATGGACTCTTCAGGGAAGGGAAAGCACGAATTTTGATGAGTATTCCAGCTGGGGAGGAGGAAGGGGATGGGAGAGCATTTCCCAAACCTACCAGAGAAGTGCCGAAATTCTTCCCATGGAGGAGTTGACGGAGGAAGAGATTAACCGGGTTAAAGAAAATATTACCAGGAATATTGTGGAATTGGCCAATCAGTATCCGGATACCACCTTCCTCCTTTTTTATACCCCCTATAGTGTGCTTTATTGGGAATCCCTGTATCGGGACGGCTGGCTAGAAAAGCAGATTCAGATGGAGGGAATTGCCACCCGGCTGATGCTGGAATGTGATAACATCCGACTTTACAGCTATGCAAATAAGACGGAAGTGACGGACAATATTAACCTGTACCGGGATAAAGAGCATTATGTAGCAGAAATCAATGATGTGATCCTGGAATGGCTGGCAGCCGATGAGGGCAG
>JBJELS010000302.1:0-28125 GCA_051879275.1 Lachnospiraceae bacterium | reverse complement strand
TAGCTCATTGGCTTTCTCAATCCTATCTTGATCCAAAGGGAAAGGAAGTTAATTTTATTTTGATTTAATTTTTTATTATTAAATTTACTTTTAATTATATCTGATATTCTTGGATTATAGGTTTTAAGATCTTCCTCAGAAAGCAGGGAAAACAGCAGCTCCTTATCTTCCTCTTCATAGACCTCCGGACTGTATTTCCAGGTTCTGGCTAACTGCTGAATGGGTACTGTCAGTATCTCCTGACTTCCTCCCTTTTCAGCCTCAAGCCCCCATGCCAATCCTCCGGAAACCGCTAAAAACAAAGCAATTCCCGCAAGCATCATAAAAGCTCCTCTAAAGCACAGCTGCCTCCCTTTTTCGGTATTTTTAGAAATAAAGAACAGTATCGCCACACAAATCACTGACCATACCGCATAAGCATAACATCCGTTATTTCTAAAAAGCATCATTACTGTCGCTGCAAGGATACTTGCAGCCAGGTTTCCTTTCTTCATCAAAAACCTCTCAGGATTTTCAAAAAGGGTCAGCATCTGAGTCAGGACGACAAGAAGGGCTGCTGTAAAGAAAGCATCTTTTGCAGAGCAGACTGCATACATAGGAATTACCGGAAAAAAGCAATAGAATAACAGTAGTAATCTTTCTATTCTTTTCTCGTTGATTCTTCTGCTTATCCAAAGAAGAGTATAACTGAATACTGCTGCCAATACCGCCATCTGAAATAAGGTATAGGCAGCAATGCCCAGATTAAAGGAACCAAAGAATTTATTTCCTCCTGTTACAAACCCTCCCAAAAGTAAGACATGGATTAAGGGATGGTGCGTGGTAAAGGTTCTTGTCGCCACCTGTACATACTCATCCGCAGCATCATAGACGAAGGCTCCGGGATAAAAAGCTAAAAATACAGGGAGCCAGCAGGCAAAAATCAGAATCAGATTTCGCCAAAACAGCTTCTCTCTGATCCAACAGCCCCCCTCCATCGGCTTTAGGCAATTATCAGCTTCCCACTTCCCCCATTCAGCCATCCTCTGCCAGGCAAAGGAGATGAAGGGACGCAAAAACAGGGCAAGGATTACCACATTCAGCCACATGGCTACATCGGTTACTCTGATATTTTCCACTGTTTCCAACTCTTTTCCCCAAATCAGAGCAAGGGACAGTCCTACAGCAAACAGCAGGCTGACTTTTTTTCTCAGTCTGTTCTCCTCCAGCCGTTTCCCTGCCTGCACAAAACAAATCGCACATAAAAGTCCGAAGAAAACGGAAAGAAAACTGTTAGAATAAGCTACCGCCGTCCTTCCTTCCCCGGCCGATACACTTAAGGTGGCTCCAAAGGAAAGAGAGGCAGTAAATCCAAAGGCTGCCTGCACTCCTTTATTCTGTTTTATTTCCTCCAATCTTCTGCCCAAAACCAGCCTCTTCTCCTTATTTTTTATCCTCATTACGAGCAGGGATTATATCCCTGACCACAAACTGAGGTGCATTATTCATACAGATATACATTCGTCCGATATATTCCCCGATTAGTCCCAGCATCAGCATCATCATTCCGCCGATAACCATGATGGCCGACATCAGAGAGCTGAATCCCAGGGGCACTGCCGGATTTACAAATTTTTTAATTATTGTATACAGAGCATACAAAAAACCCGCCATGGCACAGATAAATCCGCTCACCGTAGCTATCCTGAGAGGCTTGGTGCTGAAAGCAGTAAAACCGTTAAACCACAGTCCCAGCAGCTTTCCCAGGGTGTAGCCGGACTCTCCCACCTCCCGCTGTCGATGATTTACCTCCACATTGGAAATTATCTTTGTAGTCCTTAAAACCAGACCGATGACATAGGGATAGGCATTTTCATACTTTAACATTTCCTCTACCACAAACCGTCTTGCGGCAAAGTAGCTGGAAACTACCAGAGACTTGGGTTTACCCAAAAGAAACTGGGCCATCTTCTCATTGATCAGGCTGCCGAAATTACGAAAGAGAGAATGCTGCTTATGGGCATAAGCGGCATAAACCACATCATCTCCTGCCTCAATTCTATCCAAAAGCTTTCCCACCTCATCGGCAGGAGTCTGTCCATCATCATCCAGACAGACAAGAATATCTCCTGTTACCTGATGAAAGCCTGCCATCAGTGCACCATGCTGTCCGAAATTTTTGGCCAAATTAACTCCGCAGATATTTCCATGCTCCTTACAAAGCCCTTCAATAACCGAAAACGTATCATCGGGAGAGCAATCGTTTACCAGAATAATTTCATAGCTATACTGTCCCAGATTCTTCATGGTATCCTGAATCTCTTTTACCACCTTTTCCAGGGTGAGTGCGGAGCGATAACAGGGAATGACAAAACTTACCTTCTTTTTCATGAATGCCTCTCAATCCTTTTCTTTCTTCTCTTCTAAAGCCTCTCCGGACCCATATACCCCGGCCTGATAGCCTTCTGCCGGATTCAGTCTGGCCATCAGGATGATGTCCCGATAGCATCCGTTTACCAGAACTTCATCCTTCAAGCAGGCCTCCTGCTCAAAGCCTCCCTTTAAAAAGCTGTTTATGGAGGGATGATTATCGCTGAAGGCCCGGGCAAATACCTTATGAAGCTTCAATACCTCAAAAGCAAATTTCAGTGTAAGCTTCAGACTTTCTGCGCCGATTCCTCTTCCCCTTTGCTCTTCTTCTCCTATGAAAACACCATATTCAGCCTTTCTCACTATGGGATCATAATCCCTCAGATAGGTACTGCCCACAGGCAGATCATTCTCTCTTAAACAGATAATGAACTGATACCCCTTTCCGGAATCAATCATATTCTTCAGCCAGTCCAGGTGCCCCTGTCTGGTAAAAGGCTTCTGGTAAATGAAAAAGGGACGAACGGCTTGGGAATTTCTCCAGGCGATAATTCTGTCCGTATCCTCTTTCTTAATTGGCCTAAGATACACCTGTTTTCCTTCTATTCTTTCTGCCTGAATCATGAATCCTTTTCTCCCTGTTCGATTATCTTTACGATAATTAACGGATTGTCTCCATTTCCTATCCGCGCTTTTTCTGTAAGCTCCACCGCTTTTCCCGCTGCCTCATACCAGCGGATTATGAAAGAAGCATCTCCCGTGCTTTCCAAAACAAAATAAAAATTCTCCAGAAGCAGGGCTTCACTGACGGATATCTCACTACCCCCGGCATATTTACTGATTATCTGTTTCTGCAGGGGACTGTGACAAACCCATCCACCTAAAATATCATAGTTCTTTTCTTCAGCAGAATAGGCAGAGAATATTTTTTCCGAAAAGGCTACGGTGGAATAAACATCCAGTAAATAATAATTATCCGGCTCAGCAGCCGTATACTCTCTTAATTCCTCTATGGTTTTATTAACCTGCTGTCGCCTTATCTGCTCTTTTTTTACTGCGGGAAACATAAACAGGCCACTGATGATGGATAGCCCTACCAGCAGTCCCATGGCTCCCTTCCGGTAGTAGCGCTCCATATTCCACAAGGGTCTGTCATGCAGCTCTCTTACCAGAAAACCAAGAAGGCATAAAAACTCTGCAAAATATAAGGGGTGAGTGATTCTGGAGACCGCTCTTTCTGCCAACAGCAGATACATCCAGGAGATGCTTCGTACCAGAATCAACAGAAGCAGCTTCCAGACATAGCTTTTATCCTTATGCAAAAATGCCAGCAAAATTACCAGACCATAGGCTGTCAGCACAAAATAATTATAGGGACTGTCCGGAGAAGCAACCATTCTGCTGCCCATATCCCATATCCCGCTTTTTATCCCGGACAGCAAACCTCCCTGCTGCCCGGCACGCTCTCCAAAAGCCGCAATCCTTTTCAGTGTATCTGCCGTAATTTCCTCATCCAAAGCAAAATTATAGCTGTCAATCAATCCGTACTGTTCTTCACTTATGCCAATGGACTCATAAAACTCCTGATTTTCTTCATAACTCGGATACCAGGTATAATCATATACCAGTGTTCTGGCATCAAAAAAGCGTCGATACTCCTTCCAGTCCGCACTTCTGTAAGCAAAGCTGTCCAATGCCCACAGCCCTGCACATCCCAAAGCTGCCACCAGGACAAAAAGAAGATATTTCTGATTATTCTCCCGGCTGAAAATTCTCCGACAAAGCCTCGTCTTCTCCACTCCCCGGTAAATATCCCGGTTTCGCTGCACCTCTTCATACCAATGATAAATTCCCACCGCCCCTATAAAGGGAGTCATTAAAAGCAGCATTTCCGAACGGAGCAAAAAAGCAAGCCATACCAAAAATAAAGCCGGCAGTTCGGAAAGCCAGAAGTAACCCGGTGTAAGCTCCAGCTTTGTGGTATAAAACCAGAAGCAGGCGGTTCCTGCCAAAAGACCGCAGACCACCGAATACTGCACATAAACCAATTCCCAAAGAAAAAGAGAAAGAAAGATGACACTTTCCAACAAAAGCAGCAGCAGCTTCCCTCTCAGTTTCCGGTAAAACCTGAGGCTTCTGTAGCCAATCAGATAGAAGCACAGACCATAGCAAGCCAGAAGAAACAGACCATATACAGGCACCTTGGGCATCCATCTGTACAGAGTACTGATCAGCCATCCCAGGGGATACAGAATTTGATTCGTATGCCCGTCAGGAGTTCCCAGATAAGCTCCCGACAGTATATCCTTGATTACTACATCATCATTTAAATCATAGTAAAAATCAAAACAAAGACCCGTTACCAGAAAAACTGCCGGGATCACCAAAAGCGGCAATAGCTGATTATATAATCTCTGATTGACACGTTTGAGGTTCATTAAAGCCTCCTTTCGTAAAACTCCTTTACTACATGGCAGATTTGATCAGTCTGTTCAAAGGTCAGGCCATAATACATAGGCAGGCGCAGAAGCCGCTCACTTTCTTTTGTGGTGTAAATATCTTCACCGTGAAACCGGCCAAATTTTAATCCTGCAGGTGCTGAGTGCAGAGGAATATAATGAAAAACTGCCAGAATTTCCTTCTCCTTCAGCTCCTTAATCAATGCACTTCTTTCTTCTATATCCCCGGTTTTGATATAAAACATATGTGCGTTATGAACACAGCCCTCAGGGACTACCGGCAGCTCCAGCACTCCTTCTTCTTTCAGAGGAAGCAGATTTTCATAATAACGCTCCCAAATTCTCAGTCTGCTCTCATTGATTTCTTCTGCTATTTCCAGCTGTGCCCAAAGATAGGCTGCATTCATATCGCTGGGCAGATAACTGGAGCCATGATTCACCCAGGTGTATTTATCAATTTGTCCCCGGTGGTATTTACTTCTGTTAGTTCCCTTCTCTCTTAAAATTTCCGCCTCTTCAATATAGCTCTCATCCCGGATTAGAAGAGCACCACCTTCACCCATGCTGTAGTTTTTTGTTTCATGGAAGCTGAAACAACCAAACTCTCCAAAGGTTCCCAATGCCCTTCCCTTATAGGTTGACATAATCCCCTGTGCTGCATCTTCAATCACCCAAAGACCATATTTTGCTGCAATTTTCATAATGGTATCCATTTCACAGGCTACTCCGGCATAGTGAACCGGTACGATTCCCACGGTTTTCTCCGTAATGGCTGCTTCAATTTTGGTTTCATCCAGATTCATGGTATCCGGCCGGATATCCACAAAAACCGGGACAGCGCCTCTTAACACAAAGGCATCTGCAGTGGAAACAAAGGTATAGGAGGGCATAATCACTTCATCTCCGGGGCCAACCTTCATCAACAGTGCTGCCATTTCCGTTGCATGCGTACAGGAGGTGGTCAATAGGGCCTTCGCTGTATTCGTCCTCTCTTCAATCCATTGGTTGCACCTGGCCGTAAACTGTCCGTCACCGCAAATTTTCTGTGCCTCTACGGCCTGACGAATATAGTCCATTTCTTTCCCCGTAAAAGGGGGCACATTAAAATTGATCATAAACCGTATATTCCCCATTCTCGTAACTGCAGGTATATCCCTGCTCATCCAGCCACTTCAGCAGATATGCCTTTTTTTGACTGCCTGCTTCACTGTCGCCTTCTTTATTTCTGATAATCACAATCGTTCCTTCCTTCACCTGGTCAAGGCCGCTGACAAACCCCTCATAAGGATGAGAATCCAAATCCGGCCAGGCTGTTCCTATGGCAAAGGGTATCTGGCAAAGAAAGGAAAGACCGGGACAGTCTCCATAAAAAACCGCTTCTCTTCTTCCTTCTGTTACCACCCTCTGTCCCGTCAGCCCTTCTTCTTCAAGATAAGCATACAGCCCGCCAAAGCTCTCTGCATTTTCATAGGTTGTTTTCATCCCTGCCACTGCTGCCGGTGAAGAAAACGTGGCATCCCTGGGCGTTCCGTCCATTCCATCCCGAAAAACAAACTGCAGATGAAAGCCGGTACTCTGAAGCAGAATCATAAACCCGATAACCGCCACTGCCGCCTTCCAGGGAAAGTCCAGGCCGGACAAAGGCCCGTCTCCTTTTTTATACCGAAAGAGCTTGACGAAGGTATAGAGGGTGAAGGGAGCTGCCAGAAACAGATTGTTCAGATTCTGGTAAGTATAATTATTGCTTCCCAGAGGTGTAACAGCCAGAATAATTATAACCATTACGGCCATCAGCTTTTCTTCCAGTGAGGTTTTTATCGAGCCCAGCATATACACTGCACCGATCCAGGCAAGGAAAAGCCCCATCATCCCCCATTCATACATGCTGCTATAATCCTCGTAATAGCGGAAGCTGAACATTCCTCTTCCCCAAAGAAACCTGAGGACTACTAAAAGTACCAGGAGAAAAACCCCCTTTTTTACCTTCTCATATCTGCCCTTCTTAAAGGCAAACATTCCCATACCAAAGGCTGTAGGTATTCCCATAATGGTTACCCACTTGCCGCTGCGAAAATAGGCATTTACAATGGAAAGCACCATGGCGGCAGGTGAATAAGTATCATCTGCTGACTGTATTGCAGCCAGCTCCGTAATGGCCTCCGTCAGTCCGCCCAAGCCATAGCGGATAAGAATCAGTACCAGGGGAATTGCCAGTCCGGCCAGATAGCCCGCTATACAGTATCCTGTCTTCTTCAGAATCAGTGGCAGCGGCTTTCTTTCTGCTTTAAGATAGTACCAGAGACTGAGAATCAAAGCTGCTTCCGTAAGGTTGGGTATGCGAACAAAAACGTTCACTCCCAAAGCTGCCCCTGCCATCATCAGACAGCCATCCTTTTCATCAACCAGTCACTTGTACAAAAGGACTGTCCCCAGACCAAACAGAAAATATGTCAGATAGTTATATAAAATCGTGGAAGGAATCCATAAAAAGCTCACAGCTGCAAACTCCCCCACAAACACAATCCAGGCCGGCATCCAATTCTTAAGCTGCCAATAAATCATAAGGACGGTAGCCGTAATCAATAATCCGGTATAAAGCTTCATGCCCAAAAGTGTGGTGCCAAAGGGCAGGAAGGTCAGAAGCCATCCGCAGAGATTGGCCAGATAGGTGGAAATCACCCACATCCCTTCCATTTGCTGAAAATACAAAAAATTACTTAGGCTGTAGGTGGAATCGGACACATCAATTCCCTGATTCACCGTTACAAAAGGATACAGTGCCAAAATCAGCGGAAAAACCCAATTACACCATATCGTCTCATACTCCCGATAAAGTTTTTTCAGATAAGTCATCGGGCATTCCCCCCTTTACCTCTACACAATCTGCCAAAACAGCCAAACAGACGCTCTCTTAAATAATCTACCAGAATACCTGCCAAAAAAATCAGCAGGGTAACCAACAGCATATGGGGAATAAACAAAAGACTTCCTTTAACCCGGTCAATCCCTACCCAGCTCTGCCACCGGTAACGAAGAGCTATATTTTCATGGAGCAGATAGACTCCCAGGCAATAGGGAGAAATCCGGCAAATTATCCTTTTCAGAAATTCTTTTCTGATGGTAAGCTGTCCAAAGGCCATAAAAATCCCCACCGATAATACCAGTACCAAAAGATGATTATAACTGTACAGCATGTCCCCCATATAGGAAAGAGGCAGCCCCTTAGCCGTCAGGTATGCCAGAATAATGCTGAATATCCAAATCATAAGCCCACATCCCCAATAGCTTCCCCAGGCCCTCTTCCTCTGCGATAAAACAGGAAGTCCGTAAAGACGTACATAGGCCGCAATCAGAAACAGACAGATGAACCACCCAAAATCATAACCATATCTGTCCCAGGATAGGGCTATGGGTGACAGAGTTTTTTCCCAGGAGAAGAAGGCCAGCAGGCCACAGAGCATAATTTGAAATTGCTTTTTGCTTATGTTCTTTATTCCTGCCTGTAAAACCGGAGTAAACAGATACAGGACTACATAGGCTGTAGCAAACCAATAATGCTCCGACTGCAGAGGAAGAACAGCCATTATCCAATCATAAAAGCCCCATTCCCGCACATTGCCTATTCCCATCAGCAAAAACAGAAGAGGAACTCCCACGGAATAAAACCAGACCTGTGCGACCAGGGAGAGCAGACGCTGCCATTTCCAGGCGGCTTGTACCAGAAAATAACCGCTTACCAGGACGAATATGTTTGCTGCTCCTATACAAAGGGCTTCAATCAGCCACGCCAGCAGGTTTACTGCCCCTGTATTTTCAGACAAGGGGAGCAGCACTCCGCCCTTTTGCATGTAGTGCATAATAATTACCATGGAAGTGGCCAGTATTTTCAGGGCGTCATAATTAGCCTGTCTCTGTTGTTTTTCAGGAACTTCCTTTTCCGGAAAATCTCTTTCCATCCTCACTCTCCTTATGCCAAGCCTTATCCCCTGCTATCTGTTTTTCTTGTTAAAAATCCAGATCTTACTGAGGATGTAATTGGATACGATGACCACAAACTGTCCTGTCAGTTTAGCTATCATATTGTTTATAGTCATTAGATCAATCATAACAAAAAGTATGGCATTTTCTACAATCAACGTTGCCAGTCTGGCACTGATAAAGCTGATAAATTCCTTCCCCATACCGGATAGTCCTTTGGTCTTACTCTTAAACACAAAGATTCTGTTGGTAAAATAAGTAAAAATCACGCAGATAATCCAGTCAATGGTGTTGGCAACCTGTTCATGCATCTTCATTACGTTGGCAAAAAGATAAAACAGAACCATACTGAGGCAAAAGGCTACACCGCCCCAGAACAGGTAGCTGATTCCTTCTTCATATTTTTTCCACAGCTCTTTAATTTTTTCCATAATTTCTCTCTCCCCATCCGAAGGGCATTTTCTTTTATCGTTGGCGACTGACCTTACCCTTTTCCACCCGGTAGACCATATCACATTTTTCAATGGTCTGCAGACGATGGGCAATAATGATCAGTGTCTTTCTTCCATGAAGTCTGTTAATGGACTCCATAATAGCCGCTTCCGTATCGTTATCCAGAGCAGAGGTGGCCTCATCCAATACCAGTACCTCCGGGTCTTCAAACAGGGCACGGGCAATACCGATTCGCTGACGCTGTCCTCCGGAAAGACGGATTCCCCTTTCTCCAATACCGGTATCCAGTCCTTCAGGAAGTCCCCGGACAAACTCATCCAGCTGTGCTTCCTTCAGCACTGCCCAGACCCTTTCATCGTCAATATCCTCCGGAGCATAGCCAAAGGCAACATTATTCCGAATGGTGGAGTCCAGCATGAAAATCGTCTGGGGAATATAGCCGATGTTTTTCAGCCATTCTTCGTAATGATCCCTAATCTCCACATCATCTGCCAGAATTTTACCGCTCTGCAGATTTAAAAGTCCCAACAGAATATCCACCACCGTGGTTTTGCCTGAACCGGAGCTTCCCACAATCCCTACCGCAGAGCCAATGGGAATTTCCATATCCGCATGATCAAAAATCAGCACATCCGTATTGGGATATTTGTAAGTAATATCCTTAAGGCGGATGGCTTCTTTGATTTCCAGCTTCTTTACCTGTTTTTTATGCTCATAGGCCTCTACATCGTAAACCATACTGTCATCATGAATTTCCTCCTGCAAATGGTCACTCACTCCCATAAAAAAGGGTTCAAAATAGGAGATGCTGGTAAGGTAATTATTGATTCGATTGGCACTGGGAATCAGGCGCATGGCAGCTACGCCAAAGGCCGTCAGCTGTGCCATAATATCCTCCAGCACTACTCCCCCCTGCATCACCATCATCATATAAAGCACCAGTCCGGCAATACATACCGTTTCGATCAACAGTCTTGGGGTAGAATTAAATAGATTATATTTTTGCACCGCATTCACATAACCAAACCCACATTTAGCATATTCATTAATAAAATACTGCTCTTTGCCTGCAATCTTTATTTCCTTAATCCCCATAACGGATTGCTCAATCCATTTGAACAATCCACTGTAATAATCCTGATTGTCCTTACCGGCCTTTACCATAATTGGTTTAATCACCACTTTAATCAAAAAGAGTACCAGAATCATAAGCGTGGCAATGGTAATCGTCATCATGGCATCAGAAGCCAGCAGTACCCCCACCAGACAGACAAATACCACAGCTTCACTTAAAAGCTGGAGTACACTTAAAATCAGACCATACATATTATTCACATCCGAGGTGATGTTTCTCTGGATTACGGAGGTATCCGCATTCAGATAATACTCATATGGCCGGTTCATGAAATTGATCATCATCCGCCTGGAAGTAGCAAATTGGTTAGTATAAACAAACCGAAACTGAATCACGTTCTGCAGAAACAAAAAGAGATTTTTCAGTACGAAAGCCGCAATCAAGGCCAGCATCATTATCATGGTAAAGGTATTCACCCCCGGCGATCCCAGAAAACGGTAAAGGTCAGCTATAATCCCTTCCCCCTGTACTGCCTTAGGATCCAGAAGCACCTTAATCACCGGAATAATGGCAGAAATACTCAAGCTCTCCAATATACCGCCAATGAGCATAAAAAAAATAATAATCATCATAATTCTCTTTTGGCGGACATCCAAAAGCCTGTTCATTTTTTTCAAAATCTTAACCATATCATTCTCCTGTCCAAAGCTGCCATTAGAAGAGCTGCTTGGATTCATGTTCACAGACATAGTCTGACGTATTATTTTATCATATAAACATAGGAAAAGACAAACCTTTCTTTCGTGCCCAAAGCTGTTCCTCCGGCACTGCTTAAAGTTTGTCTTTTTCTTCTGTTATTCATATATTTTCTGATTTTTATTTAATTAGTTCAGGGAGATGGATATTTTTTACATTTTTTCCAGATAATTGCAAATTATATTGCATATCACTTGTTATAATAATTATTAAATGGATTTATTTTTTATTTTGCAAGCTTTTCCTTCATTTTTAATCCCAAAAAACTCTTTTTATCAAATTTATTTTTAATAAACCTCTTTCTTTTCTTCGTTTTTCAGTAAACTGTTCAAAATAACGTTCTTATCCTATAGCTTCATTCTGTCTATGCAGGGAAGGCTCCTCATATTGATCCATAAAATCTTCTCCCAAAAATATCACCTCATCAGTATTGGTTATAGCGTCACAAACCGTAAAAACAGAGATTACTTTTTTCCATCGGATACCCGGGATAAAATTCATTACTTCCATAGGGAACTTTCCCTGCAGTACAATATGTTCAGGAAACAGCTTTTCATAATCCAGTGTATCCCTGGGATGGGGCTTGATAAATACTTTTATTCCCGGTGCATATTCTCTGAGGATATCTTTAAAAATCTTCTCCCGTGTCTTTAAATCACAAAGTGGTTCGGAAAGCAGCAGCAGCTTATCTTCCTTTTCCCCAACTCTCTTAAGCTGTTCCGACAGCTCTTCCACATTCTCCATGAAAATCCGGATGATTAAATGCTTATCCTCCTCTGCAATTCCCTCTGTCAGCTCCCTTCTGGGCTGCTCAATATATTTAGGACAGGGATAGGGCAGACAGGCAATATTATTCACTTCCATATCCAGGCAATACTTTCCATAGCCATTTTGGATAAAAATCAGGTTCATGGCAGCCAGTCTGGCTTTCAGCTCAAAATGTCCCCGATTATCATAGCGGGCAGTGTCATAGCTTTTAATGCAGTCCAGCCCATCCTCCAGGGCATGATAATAAATTTTCTTATAGGAAAGATAATAGCCTATGGGATCCGAGTCACAAAAGACATATATATCCTCATATTCCTTAAAATTTACGGGAATATATGGCTCCTGAAGCCTGCCTAAAAGCTTTGTATAGCGAATCCTGGCCAGCATATTGATGACCAGGCTGCCGCGATCAGTATGATACTTTTTTAACCGGGGGAAAAAGCTCTCCTCTTTTTCCTGAAATTCTACTACCTGTTCAAAAAGTCCGGAAGCTTCTGCTCTTTCCTTCAGATTACCGAAATCGTTGGACATGGTGCTCAGCACCAGAGTAGCCTCCCCCCGTTTAGATCGGGAAAGGTTTAATTCCTTCAACACTGTAATATAGACATGGTAATAGGTATGGCAGACATAGATTCGCTTCTTCAGCCCGGCAGCTGCTTTTCTTCTTCTCATATTCATCCTGTTTCCTTTATTTGAGATTTACTCCCAATAATTTTTCTGGAGATACTCGTGGTTAGTCCATTTTTCTCTGGCCAAAAACAGTTCTCCGTTCTCCTTTTCCACCCATACGGCAGGAAAATAGTTAATAAACAGCGGTGCCAGGCACATGGTGTATCCTCCTGCCCTGGTATAAATAATTTTATCTCCGGGAATCAATTGTGGGCTGTCTGTCAGTTCAAACAGCTTGTCATGCTCCATACAGGTGGAGCCGCAAATCCATTGACTGGAAATCCCGACTCTTTCCCTTTCTTCCTGCAAATAGCAGATTTCATGGGGATAGGTATGTCTGGTTACCATAGGATTTAAGTATACCCGGCTGCTGTCGGTTACCACAAATTTTCCCTCCGGTACGGATTTAATATCCAATACTGTACTGACCAGAGTCATTGCTCTGGAAATCAGGGAGACTCCCGGTTCCACAATCAGCTTCGTCTTCTGGGGATTAAAGCCTTTTTTTAACTGGCGGCAGATTTCCTGAAAATAATCCGGATAGGAAGGCATGTCCTGGCAGCCTCCGAAATATCCTCCGCCCATATCCACATATTCCAGTTCCAAACCGTATTCTCCGGCTATTCTGACTGCCATACCGGCCAATGCCCCAAAGGTTTCCACTTTCCGGCTTTGGGTAGAGGTATGCAGATGCAGCCCTGCTACCTTAACATTAGGCAGAGCTTGTATTTTCTCAATTACTTCCTTTAAGGTCCCGTTTTCATAGCAATAGCCGAATCGTCCCCTTTTTCCTCCGCTGGTTTTCATTCCGGGAATGAGATTATCCAAAAGGCAGTTTACTCTCAGGCCAATCTTGAATAGCCGTTTAGGATATTTTTTGCTTAGTTCCTTAAGCCATACTTCTTCCTGGGAAGAATCCAGATTCACATACCCTTTTGCAAGAATCACCTTCTCCCATACCTGTCGGTCTTTTATGGGGCTGTTGTATACGATTTCTTCCTCTCTATAGCCCAGACGGCAGGCCAGATCATATTCTGCAGCAGATACTACCTCCGCATAAAAGCCATGCTTTTTCAAATAAGTCAAAAGCCAGGGCAGGGAATTGGTCTTTACCGAATAGCTGCAGATAAAGTTCCCCCAGTTTTCTTCCAGAGCATTACGCAAAAGCTCCACATCATAAAAAAGGTCCTTTTCCGTAATATAATAATACGGCGTTTCCAAATTCTTTTTTTGATCCATCATAAATTTATCCTTATTGAGTATTTGATATCAGGGATGAATACATCCTTTATTTCACTGCATGCAGCTTTCTGTATTTTAATTCTGCCATTTCCCAATCCTGCAGGGTGTCAATATCCTGTACCTCCATTTCCGTAAGGTACAGGGGAATCAGATTTTGAACATCAGTAGTTTTTGCCATCAGAAAAGGAGCTGTTCTGCAGGCGTAAAACTGACCGCAATCATGGTAGATTTTCTCCAAATCCTGGCTTCTGGCATTGGCATATTCAGGATATTTTCTTTCCACACAGCCTTTCTCGTTGATAACCAGGCCTCTTTGGGGGGGATAGGAGAAGGGCACTACCGGCATGACCGAGTCTGCCTTTTCAAGCAGCTCCATAGCCTCCCTCAGCCTCTGTCCTGTTAAAAAAGGGGCCGTAGGATAGATGCAGCAAAAGGCATCAAAGTTCTTTCCCAGCTTCCGGTATTCCAATAAAACCTCCAGTATCACCTCGTCCGTGGAGGCATGGTCATCTGCTGTTTTTGCAGAACGCATGAAGGGTACTTTCGCCCCTGCCTGCAAAGCATATTCGGCAATTTCTTCATTATCCGTAGACACCATTATTTCCCGGAAGGCTTTGGACTCTATAGCTGCCTCGATGGAGTAAAAAAGAATAGGCTTACCGCAAAATTCCTTTATATTTTTCCCGGGAATACGTTTGCTGCCTCCCCGGGCAGTAATGATGGCCAGATTTTCCTTTTTCATTGAACTCCTCTCCTTTATCACTCTCTGTCTCAACTATACACTATAATTACACTCTTTATCAAGAATACCCCCTTGGGGAGCAAACTTATATTGCCTTATTTTAACCTTTTCATTATAATGTGTATACAGATTTTCAACAACAGAAAGAGGATTTTTATGAATAAACGCTTTAAAATAGGAAACAGAGCAGTGGGAGAAGGAGCCCCTGCTTTTATCGTAGCTGAAATCTCCGGCAACCATAATCAGGATTATCACCGCGCCCTGGAAATCATCCATGCGGCTAAGGAGGCAGGTGCGGATGCCATTAAGCTGCAGACCTATACGGCAGATACCATCACCATCGATAGTAACCTGCCCTGCTTTCAAATCAAGGAAGGTACCGTCTGGGACGGAATGACTCTCCATCAGCTGTACAGTCAGGCCTATACCCCCTGGGAATGGCAGCCCGGCCTGATGGAGGAAGCGAATAAGCTGGGGCTGGAATGCTTTTCCTCTCCCTTTGACTTCTCTTCCGTAGATTTTTTGGAAGAGATGAAGGTTCCCGCCTATAAGATTGCCTCCTATGAGATTAACGATATCCCCCTGATCCGCAAGGTAGCCCGCCTTCATAAGCCCATAATCTTTGCCACCGGAATCGCTTATCCCGAGGATATCCGCCTGGCTCTGAAGGTCTGTAAAGAGGAAGGAAATGAGGATATTATTCTGTTAAAATGTGTTTCCTCCTATCCCACCCCTTATGAGGAAGTTAATTTAAGAGTTATTCCCACCCTCAGCTCCACCTACGATTGTCTGGCGGGTATTTCTGATCATACCCTGGGAACCATCGTCTCTGCCGGTTCTATCCCTCTGGGAGCAAAGATGATCGAAAAGCATCTGACACTAAAACGCTCCGACGGCGGCCCGGACAGCAGCTTTTCCATGGAGCCCCGAGAATTTGCCAGGCTGGTGGAGGATGTCCGTATCCTGGAAAAAGCTTTGGGAAGCAGCGACTATATCCTTACCGACACCCAGAAGCTGGAACACAGAGGCAGCCGTTCCTTATTTGTTGTCAGAGACATTCAGGCCGGAGAATTACTGACTGACGAAAACATTCGTTCCATTCGTCCGGGAGACGGACTGCACACCAAATACTACGAAGAAGTTTTAGGGAAAACCGCAAAAAACGATTTAAAGAAGGGAATGCCGCTTACATGGGAGATGATTCAATAATCTACATTCGTACAGACGGAAATCAGGAAATTGCCACCGGGCATTTAGTCCGGTGTATTTCCATTGCCCGGGCTTTGGAAAAGCTGGGCCGCAGAATATACTTTCTGGTTGCTGACCAAGAAAGTCAAAACCTGTTGGAACGGTTTGGAATATCCCGTAATCTTATTATTATATTAAAAAACGCATGTTATTTTAATATGGATTCTGAGCTTTCTGCCCTTTCTTCTTTGTTATTTCCACTTTCCGGGAAGCCTGTTCTGCTTCTGGATTCTTATTTTATTACGCCAAAATATCTGAATACCGTAAAAGAAGCCGCTTATGTAGCCTATATGGATGATTTGCGAAAATGGGATTATGATGTGGATATAATCATAAATTATGATGTAATTTCCCCTTCTGAACTGTCTGAATATCGGTCCTTTTACTCCTCGGCCAAAAGCACTCTTCTGGGTACTGACTATACTCCTTTAAGAAGCCAGTTTAGTGACTGTACCCCCATTTTCCGAAAGAAGGTTCAGCATATTCTGATTACCAGCGGCGGCAGTGATCCCGAGCAATTCTGCCTAAAACTGGTTAAGCTTCTTATCCCTAAGCTTCCCAAGGGGATTCAATTACACGTTGTAATCGGCAGCCTGTTTTCTGCTGAAGAAAAGCAGGCTCTTTCAGCTTTATCCAAGGAGTGGAAGACTCTGCTTCTTTATGAAGGCCTTACCGATCTTTCCTCCTTGATGAAGCAATGCGACCTTGCGGTTTCCTCTGCCGGCACCACCCTTTATGAGCTGTGTGCTCTGGGCATTCCCGCAGTCAGCTTCACCATGGCAGATAACCAGAAGGCCTCTGCTTCAGCCTTCCATCGTGCGGGGATTCTTCCCTATGCCGGTGACATTCGACAAGGTGATTGTGAAAACACAACTGAAAAAATCGCAAGTTTTTTCATCGAAATGTGTTCAGAAGCTGCAAATCAGAAACGGAAGGCACAGCAAAAGGCCATGCATCAGATGATTGACGGAAAGGGTGCCATGCGAATTGCCAACGCCTTATGTAAATTGCAGACTCCCTGATTTTACACGGTACGAAACAGGGCCTTTATTGTTTCTGCTGCCTGTTTAAGCTCTTTTTCCGCATTACTGCTTTCTCCCCTTCTTTCCAGAATGAAGAAGCCTCTTCCCATAAGAGAGTGGCCATCGGAAATTTTCCTAAGCATCTCTCCTTTCCGAATATTGCAGTGCCATTTACGCAATATACAATTCCGGTCTTCTACTGTCCGGCATATCTCTTCCTCAGAAGGAACACCATTTACCCTTCCCTCCAAATCAAAATAATGGATCATCATCCTTTTATGGGATACAGGCTCAAAATGATAGGCTTTTCCCATTCGATAACAGATGTATTCTTTTGCCATATCCACCCCCGTTGCCAAGGGAGTAAAAAGATTATGAAGATTATGACCGGAAGGTCTTGCGGATATCTCTATGACAAAGGGGCCATCGGGAGTACGGATTATATCCCCGTGAACCAGACATTCCTGCAGTTTCAGTATCTGTACTACCTGTTTCAGGTGTTCTTCCACCCGGACATAAAATTCCTCCCGGGACAGTACATTAAAGTAAGCCACTGCCTGTCTTGCCGGGAAGGGGGTATTTTCTTTTTTCCGAAGAAGGATTAAATGAAACTCCCCTTGTATCACTGCACCGTCTATTCCATATTCTTCTCCCTGCACACATTCCTCTAAAAGATAATCATCCAGATTCCCGGCAGACAGCAGCCTCCTTAATTCATCCTGATTTCCGGCAATCAGGATTCCTCTGCTTCCGGAGCCGTATCTGGGCTTAAGGATTACCGGATAGCTGAAATCGGCAAATAGATTCTCCTCTGCATTTACTGAAAGCCGGGAAGGCAGAAGGGCAGACTTATGATTTCTAAGGCCCTGCTCGTTCAGAAGCTGATGAAATCTCCATTTATCCGTACAGTTTTGGGCTGCCTCCCTGCTGATTCCGGGAAGACCAAAGGCATCATTTATCGCTCCCGTGGTAGTTAGATAACGTCCGATAGGTACAGTCAGCAAAAAATCCGGCTTCACCCTTCCTACGGCTGTAATTACGGCCTCTTCATCAGAAATATCCACTGTCATTGCTTCATCCGCCGCCTTTAAGCCTGCAGCTTTCGGATTCCCATCCATGGCAATAACCGTAAGTCCCTGTTCCCTGGCTTTTTCTATTGTATGAAGAGCCTCTTCACCGGCTCCGATTATAACTGCCTTCATTTCCTTACTCTCCACTTGTACCAATCCTTTATTGTTTACCTGCCAGTCTCTTCCGCAATCTTCGATATGCCCATAAAAGTCTGTAATATAAAATAAAATACAAGGGAGACTTCATATGCAGGTCGATTAATTTTCGCTCTTCCTCATGGACACGACTCAGATAATATTTATTCTGCCTGAAATCGGGAAAGGCTTCCTTCATTTCCCGGCCAATTCCTTTGACGAAAGAAAGCTTTATGGGTCTTACCTCTGCCATATAAGAAAAAAGAGTATTGACATAAAAAAGAGTAGTAAAGCTGCTTTCGATCTCTTCGTAATATTCCTCCAGAAAGCCAAACTCCTTTGCTTCCTTCACCATAATCCGGGCAGCCTCCATCCGATCCTCACACCGCTTTTCGGTTATGGTGTGTACAGTGGAGCCTCCATGCTGATAATAGGAATAGAGGGGTTCCTGTATGTAGGCAAAATTTTTGGCCCGAAGCATCCAGGAATTACTGATGGCATTATCCTCGTAAAAAATCCCCTCAGGAAAACGGTTGGGATAATCATAAATGATGTGGCGCCGGTAAATCTTTACCACCAGACTGCCTCCGTCCAGGATCAAAGAAGCATACTTTTCATGATTCAGCTCACCCGTCTGCTTAGGGGAATTATTGTGTACCACCTGTCCGATTTCCCCGGAATGCTCATGGGTGAGATGATAATCACAGCCCACAATATCCGCTCCGCTCTCTTCCGCCTTTTTAAGGAGTCTTTCGTAAAAGTCCTCCGTGACCCAGTCATCACTGTCTATAAACCCTATCCATTCCCCTTTTGCTGCTTCCAGCCCCAGATTCTTAGCTCCGCCCTGCTTTTTATTTATGGGCGAAGCAATTACCTTGATTTTTTCCGGATAAGTCTTCTCATAGTCATGTAGAATGTCCAGCGAATTATCTGTGGAGCAGTCATCTACCGCAATAATTTCATAATCTGAAATCGTCTGTCTGACGAGAGAGTCCAGACAATAATTCAATTTTCCCTCCGACCCCATATTATAAACGGGAACAATAACACTCAGCTTCATTTATTTTTGATAAAACTCCACTATCTTTTTTACTGCCGTAATTACATCCTCCACATCCTTATCCTTCATCCCATAATAAAGAGGAAGACTCATCATTTCCTCATACAGCTTCTCTGCTTTAGGGCAAAGCCCCTTTTTATAGCCCAGACTTCTGTAATAAGGGAAATAATAGATGGGAATATAATGCACATTACAGATAATATTCTCTGCCGCCATAGCATCAAAAAATTCTCTTCGGTTAATCTTAAGCATTTCCGGACGGATACGCAGAATATACAGATGTCGGGTGGTATCCGATTCCGGAATCTCCTCCTGTACCTGAAGCTGGGGAATAGCCCGAAAAGCTTCATTGTATTTAGCCACAATTTCTTTTCTGCGGGCCGAAAACATGGGAAGCTTATCCAACTGACTGATGATAAGCCCGGCCTGCATATCGGTCATTCGATAATTGTATCCCAGAGAAATCTGTTCATAATACCAGCCTCCGTGGGGCTCTTCCTCCATCAGTGAAGCATCCCGGGTAATTCCATGGGCACGGGCCAGAAGCAGCTTCTGATAATATTCCTGGCTGTTGGTCAGCACTGCCCCGCCTTCTCCTCCCGTAACTGTTTTTACCGGATGAAAGCTGAAGGTAGTCATATGGGCAAGGGAGCCATTAGGCCTTCCCCCATACCTGGTACCGATAACATGGGCACCATCTTCAATCAAAATCAGTCCCTTTTGTCTGCAATGCTCTAAAAGCTCATCCAGCTCCACCGACTGTCCTGTAAAATCCACTGCTACAACGGCCTTCGTTTTTTCAGTTGTCACCTGTTTAACCTGCTTAGGGTCAATATTATAGGTCTTCTCATTGATATCTGCAAATACCGGCCTTGCTCCACAATATAGGGCACAGTTCGCACTGGCTGCAAAGGTAATGGGCGTGGTGATTACCTCATCCCCGGCTTCTACTCCTGCTGCCATACAGGCCATATGCAGAGCTGCCGTTCCGTTGCTGCAGACCACTGCATATTTTGCTCCGGTCAACTCACAAAGCTTCTTTTCCAGCCGGGTAATCTTGGGCCCACAGGTCAGATAGTCGCTTTTCAGCACCTCTACCACCGCCTGAATATCCGCTTCATCAATATACTGGTGTCCGTAATATAATTTGGTTTCTCTGACGGGTGTTCCCCCCGCCATTGCCGGTTTATTCATTTTTCTTCTCTCCCATAACAAAGGCCGCTGCAAATTCTCCTATTCACTTTTGCAGCAGCCCTGATATTCTCTTCTATTTCTCCAGTTCCACCGTCTTTAACAGCTCACGAATCTCTTCAACACTCAGCCACTGTGTATTGTTTCCTGAGCTGTAGGAAAAGCCTTCAGCCACCTTTTTTCCGGTCATATTGGGTTTTTGCTTATCGTTCCATACCATCTGGGGATAGACGATAAAATGCCTGTCATATTCATAGGTAGTCATGGAATCCTCTACGGTAACCATAATCTCATGCAGCTTTTCCCCCTCACGGATGCCCACCTCAGGCATTTCACAGCCGGGAAGCATGGCCTGGGCCAAATCCGTGATTTTAAAGGAAGGAATCTTACTGATAAAGGTCTCTCCTCCGGTAGCCTCTTCCAAAGCCTTGATTACCAACTCTACTCCCTGAGTCAGGCTGATCCAGAAGCGGGTCATCCGGTAATCGGTAATGGGCAGGCTAGTTCCCCCTTCTTTGATGATTTTATGGAAAAAAGGAATAACGGAGCCCCGGCTTCCGGCCACATTTCCATAGCGTACAATGGAAAAATTGATATCCCTGGTGCCCGAATAAGCATTAGCGGCAATAAACAGCTTGTCACTTACCAGCTTGGTACCGCCGTAAAGATTCACCGGATTCACCGCTTTATCCGTGGACAAAGCAACCACCTTCTTCACCGTAGGACTGTCCAGAGAGGCTTCAATCACATTCTGCGCCCCCTGAATATTCGTCTTAATGGCTTCATTGGGATTATATTCACAGGCAGGTACCTGCTTCATGGCAGCGGCATGAATTACATAATCCACGCCTGCCAACGCCCTCTTCATCCGCTCCAGATCCCGTACATCACCAATAAAAAAGCGAAGCTTCTGGGCATACTTCTTAAACTCATTGGCCATCATCCACTGCTTAAATTCATCCCGGGAATAAATGATAATCTTTTTGGGTGCATAATGCTCCAATACATATTTGGTAAAGCATTTTCCAAAGGAGCCGGTTCCCCCGGTTACTAAAATCGTCTTATCGTTTAACATGATTTCCTCTCATTCCGAAGCTATTTTTCTGTCAACTCTATCTCTTCGGTATTATTTTTCACTGATATCCCGTAGATTATAGCATACCCGGATAATTTTAGATAGAGTTATTCTTCATTTTCAGCCCGTGAATTTGTCTTACCGTCTTCGGGGCCAGGGTCAGTAACATAAGATAGAGCCTGTTTTTGGAGCTTAAATAGGGATTCTTAAGGGTATCCTTAATATGCTTTCTCAGCCAGCTTTTCACCTGCCGGTAAAAGGCATTATCCACCCTCATCTGCCCTATGGGAATATGCAAAAGATAATCCAGTCTCTGGTACAGGCCAAATCTTATTCCCTCCTCTTTTAAATCAGGATAATATTTTTCCACCAGCTGCATGGCCTCATCTGCATTATCCACAATATCGATAAATACCCGGGAAAAGCTGTTCCTATCCTCCCTACGGGTATTGCTTCCCAGCCGATAGAATACATGGTATTCCTGCTGAGGCAAAAGATAGATTCCCTTAATCTCAGGTAAAAGCTGTAATAGCAGAAAAAAGTCCTCATTCAGCCTTCCCTCGGGAAATCGGCGATTCTCCAAAAGACTTCGATGAATCAGCTTCGTACAGAAGGAGCAGTCTCCCCGATGAAGAAGCAGCTCTCTTACAAAAGCTTTGCTTTCACAGAAAAAAGCTTCCTTTGGCGGTTCACACACATCCGCAAGCCGATTGCCATCGGCATCTATTTCATCCCGGGAGATCTGGGCTATGGAAACCCCATTCTCTCCAACAGCCTTAATCAGTCTTTCATACATGGTGGGACTGATAAAATCATCGCTGTCTACAAAACCCAGATATTCCCCGCGAGCCTTGCTGATTCCCAGATTTCTGGCAGATGAGGTTCCTCCGTTTTCTTTATGGAATACCCGAATCCGTTCATCTGCTTCTGCCAGTCGTTCACAAAGCTCACCGGTACCGTCTCCCGAGCCGTCATCCACCAGAAGAATTTCCAGATTTTGATAAGTCTGCTCCAGACAGCTGTTTACACATTTTTCCAAATATTCTTTTGTCTGATATACGGGAATAATTACGCTGATTAAAGGTTCATGCACCATCAGACCTTCACCTCCGCTGTACTGAAGGGCCCAAAGGCAGGAGGAATTATCTCCCCCTGTCTCCACTGTTCATAAAAGGATAACAGACGCTCTGCTGCAGCCTGTGCATTCCATTCACTGATGATTGTCCGGTAGGCAGCAAGCCCCATATCTCTTCCCTCCCTGGGATGTTCAAATAAATATTCTACCTGTCGGGCCATTTCTGTAAAGCTGTCTTTATGGTAAATCAGACCGTTCTCACCATGCCGGATCAGAAAGGGAACCGCTCCCGCCCGGCCGCTTCCCACAACCGCACAGCCACTGTTCATGGCCTCATTTACCACTGCTCCCCAGCCCTCCAGATGATTGCTTGTGAAAAGATGAATGTGGCATCTTTCCATTAAATCCCGAACCTGATACGGCTTTAAAAAACCATAGAAGGTTACATTCTGCTGCAAGTTATGCTTCCCGGCAAAATCCTTCAGCTCCTTCTCCAGCTCACCTCCTCCCACAAGGTGAAGATGAAAACGCCGGCCCTGCTGCTTCAATCTCTCTGCCAGCCACAGAGCATATTCCGGATGCTTCAGGGAAAGGAAGCGCCCTGCCCAGATCAATTGGAGCTCCTGCTCCCCCGGCTGATTTCCCCAAACATGATTTTCCTCAAGCTGCTTTTTGCTGTAGGCTCTGGTTTCGGGAAAATAACCGAATTTAAACCTTTTTCCGGGATAGGCCCCTATCAGAGAAAAATCCGAAGCCACATAGGCTCCGGCGCACAGCAAATACACCTGCTTTCTTCGATAGCGGGTGTGTTCCTTATACTTTTGCAGCAGCCCTCTGGGAGAAACAGCCTTCCACTGCCCCTCCCGATAAAGCCGTTCACTGATGCGTATGGTCAGTTTTCCACTGTTTAACCGTTCAACAAACAAATCCTCCCTCCTGGTCCAGCCAATCAGAAGAAGATCACTTTCTTCAATCAGCTGCCTGACATACTCCGGCTGCCTGTCCAAAAAAACCAGATAAGGCAGGGTATCCGCCTCCAGCCCCCAGCCCATGCGGATTCGTTCCTCTTCCATGGGCTCAGTCTGAATAAACCGATACCCTTCCTCCAGTTTCTCGTAAAGAGCCTGGGAAAAGGGAATCTGATGGTGGTTAATATAATTGGAAATCATCGTGACTTTCATAATAATCCCTTCTTATGGACTTTCGGGAATAAAGCTCTCATATTCTCTTTTAGGAGAACCGCAGACCGGACACCTTTCCTGAAAATCCTTATCTGTCATCAAAAAGCCGCAGATGGGACATACATAAATGGCTTCTCTGGAAAATTCCTCCAGATTTTCCACCTCCTTTAACAGCTTGGCATGTACCTTTTCTGCCATAGAAGCAGCCTTATAGGCCTGTGCCGCCAAAGGCTTGGCCGTTTCATCCGCATATTGCTCCAGCATAAGATAAAGACGCTGATACTCAAACTGCTCTGTATCGATAAAGCTTTTAGCCGATTCCTGGAACGCCGGCGGCCGTTCAATAACGGAATAAAAGTTTCTGGCATGATAGTATTCCGAGGCCGCCAGAGCTTTAAACAGATTAGCAATCTGTTCCAGTCCCCGGCGTTTTGCCCGGTCTGCATACATCAGATATTTTAAATGCGCCATCAGCTCACCCTGGACGGTTTCCAGAATTTTATCCTTTAAAATCGGATCCTTAGCTTCCTTCCGGTAACACTTCTCTGAAAGAATATCAAAACGGTATTTAATCTCTCCCCGTTCAATGTACAGATGAATCATATGATGCTCAATATCACTGGCCCGGATTTCCTCCGAAACATCCTCAATCATGGCTCCGCCGCCGCCGGTACAAAGCAGAGGAATACCGTCTACCTCATCCACAAAGCAGGAATGAACGTGTCCGCAAAGCAGATACTTTATCTTTTCCTTATTATTTTTATAGGCCTTTTTCAGGCGGGCAAACTCCTCTTCAGACACACAGTTTAAGATAAAATGATTGGGAACCGGAATGTGGAAGGTAACCACTGCCTGCTTTACCTCCTCCATGGCCAGTACCTCCTCCAAAAGCTGAAGTCCCTCCTCTTCAAAGGTTCTCAGTGCATTATCCAAAACGATAATGGCATAATCCTCCAACAAAAGAGCATAGTTATGTAAGCCGAAAAAATCGTTATAGGTTCCCGTATCATGATTTCCTCTGAGTACATACACGTCATTCTCCACCACCGTCTCTGTCAGAGAGCAGATGGTGTGATAATGGGTGTTGGTTCCCTCCGGTACCAGATCTCCAATGACCATGGTAATGTCATCCTTTGAGCTTTTTTCCAATACACCGGCATAAACCTTCATATTATAGGTTCCCAGACCATCGCAGCCCGGATCTCCGATAATTCCCACAGAGCGTACACCGGGCAGACGAAGAACAGAGCTGGTAATTTTTTGTATTTTTCCTTTTTCCATAATTTCCTCCCAAACAAAACCTTCTCTATCGGTTTCTCTATTCTAGCATTCCGTAAAAAAAGCGTCAATCCGGCTTTCCGTGACCTTGTCACCTTTGTGGAGTACTTTTATTCAAAATTTCATGATAGATTTCCATAAGCCGGTTAAAATTCCTTTCTCCATCATGAGTTTCTTTTGCTCTTACCGCAGCATTTTCAGAAAGTCTTTCACAAAGCTCAGGCTCCCTCCATATCCGGATAACTGCCCCGCTCAGTGCCCTTACGTTTCCTTTGGGAAAAAGAAGTCCCTCCTTCTCCCCGGTCAGCATACTGGGGATTCCTCCGGTATCTGCTGCAACAACGGGAACTCCCAGACACATGGCCTCTCCCAGAGAATTGGGGGAATTTTCCAGGGATGAGGCACAGACAAAGGTATGGCACTTAAGGTATTCCTCCTTCATCCTTTCTGTTGACAGCCTCCCCAAAAAGCTCACCCTTTCTTCTGTCCCGGTCTCCCGAAGTAATTCCTTTAAATATTTTCCATAGCCGGAAATCTTTATCCTCTCTTTCAGACTCCTATTGCCCACCAGACTGTTACCCGCTACAGCCACCGTCACATCCGGAAAGCTCTTTCTGATTTCAGGCAGTGCCTGCAAAAGATAGTGGAATCCCTTTAACGGATAATCTGCCTGACTGAAAAAAATCCGATGAGGAATACAGTCTTCTCTTTGCCAGTTTCCGGTATAAAATTCCTCTCTAAGGGTTTCATTCATGAAAAAATAGCGGGCACTGGGATTTATTCCGGCTGCCATCTTACGGTCAAAATCGGTCCTTCCGGTCACATTTTGGGTAAAGCGAAGTACCTGCTTTTCTCGTTCCCCGCGAAGGGCAAACTTTTCCTGCTGCTTTTGCAGTCCATCCTGTTTAAGCCAGTCCCGGAAGGAATTTTTGCCATAGACCTGTTTAGGCAAATCCGCCATGTATTCCCTGGCACACTCACTGATAATCCCCTGCAGACCCACCAATGTCCTTTCGGGCCGCTTAAAGGATTTGGCAGCAGCCAGACTGTGTCCGTATTCCGTTCCGAAAATATGCAGGATATCCGGTCGGTAATCGGAAATAATCTGTCGAAAGCGTCCTATCAACAGCTGCTCATGATAAATTTCCGGGCGAATACTGTCCTCCAAAAATCCATAACATACAATATTTTTATTTCCAAGGCGGATTTCCTGCTTTTTTTCTTCCTCCCCGATCATTACCGGATAGCAGATTCCCAGTTCCATCTCTTCCTGATTCTCTCTGGCGATGACCTTTGACAGAAGTCCCCAAATCCAGCCCTCCTTTACGCTGCATTCTTTTCCCAGCTTTTCTCCCACTGCCGGGGGCAGCAGATTTAATACCCATAAAACTCTCATTCTTTTAACTCCTGTGCAGCAATCCGTAAATTCCTTTTTTTATTCCGTTATACACACCGGAAAAAGCTGGACTCTCTGCCAGCCTCGTCCTTAGCGGCGCTAAGGTGAGAAGCATCAGTAACCGATAGCGGTAAACTTTAGCAGGTCCCAGATAGTTCAAGGTGATTTCCCTATGCTCCCGTGCCGAGCGTTTACGGTTTTCCCTGGTCTCCGAAAAGCCCCCTCCCTCATAGGAAGCCACTGTAACCGGAATAGACAGAGCCTTAACCTTCTTAGCGTAAATGCAGTAAAGAAAGTGTTCATAATCTGCTCTTACCCGGTACTCGGTACGATATGCTCTTTCCCCAAATAAATCTCTTCTGTAAAAGCAGACCTGATGGCAGGGAATATTTCGATAACAGGTAAAATCATTAATTTGGGGAGCGGAAGAAACAAAGGCTCTTTGTGTCCTGTTATATTGATTTCCGTAAAAAATCCCTGCATTTTTCCCTTTCTCTATTGCGGTCTGAATTTCATCTGCTGCCTCTTTAAGCACATTTTCACTATACAGATAATCTCCACAGTTTAAAAACAGCAGGAAACGTCCCGAAGCAAGCTTTACTGCCTGATTCATGGCATCGTAAATTCCCCCGTCTTTTTGTTTTTCCACCTTGATTTGGGGATATTCTGCCAGAAAGCCATTCTCTTGCAGCTCTTCAAGACTCCCATCCAGACTTTCCCCATCCTTCAGGATCACCTCATAGTCTGAGAAGGTCTGACTCACTATACTCTCCAAAGTAGCCTTCAACCGGTTTCCGGGATTTAGGGCTACCACAATAATACTAAAAAATTTCGCCTGCATTTAAAAAGTCCTTTTCATAAAACAGCCAGGATTTATAAGGTAAAACCCGTACTCCCTCCTGATCTGCGGTCCATAAGAACAGAAGGAAATAAAGAAGACAGGAAGCGACAACCACAGCCGTTAATATCCTCTTTTTTTTCTGTTCTTCTATTCCCATAAGCAATGAGGGTATGAATAACATATGTGATGTTATTAAATAGTAGCCTAATCTTCCTACCAGTGGCAAAAAGGAAGCGAAGCCGTAAAGTCCGATTGCCAGAAGATTCAGTTGAAAGTAAAAGCGATTTCTTTCAGACTCCCTTACGCTGTCTTTGAAGCACATCAAAGCCAGAAGCAAAACGGCTGCGCAGCGCACAATGGTCAGCAGGTTTTCCCCTATTCCGCTTTCTGTTTCCAAATAGATGGTATTTCTGTAGGAGGGATATAAAAAAAGTGCTGCTTTTACAATCTGCTGCTGAAAAATCATAGCCAGACAGCCCAGGGCAGTCATTAAGGCAATATGCCATTTTTTCCAGGAAAATGCTGCAATGGGATAGAACACCAGCACCACCAGGACCGACTTATGGAAAAGAGCTGCAAAGCCAATCAGAATAAGAAATTTTATATATTCTTTCTTCAGCACATAGCGGAAGGAATAAAGGGACATTGCCAATACAAGGTAATAACGTACCGTATTAAAGGTTCTGAAATAGATTCCCAGAGTCATAAACAGAAAGAAGCTGAATAAAAAGCTGTCGCTCTGTTCATACAATACCTTTAAAAACAGCCAGACGGTAATAAAGGCAAACAGAGCAAAAACCAGCAGATAGTTTTCCCCTCCGGATAAAAAGCACAGCCCCTTTACCAGAGCATTGAATAAGGGCTCTGTTACCACATAGCCGCCTACGTAGATCTCATGAATAACATCCACATAGGTGCCATAATCGTTTCCCACCTCCAGCCGCAGGGCAGAAAGGAGAAAAAGTACAGTGAAAACAGCACCCAGACAGAGCATACTGATTCCCTGTCTTCTTCCGATATATCCCGATGGATGATTTCGTTTTAAAGCCGCTATTCTGTTCC
>JBJELS010000301.1:0-5712 GCA_051879275.1 Lachnospiraceae bacterium | reverse complement strand
TAAATCATAATTCGATTGTAAATGATCAAATTTGTAATTAAAAGTCTTCATATTGTATATTTTATCATACTTTGTAATTTTTCAGTAGTATTTTTTGTTAAAAAATAGTATATTTATTACATGGGTTTTAACTTATAAACCAAAAGAAAGAGAAAGGTATGGTATTAGAATGGCAAAATTAACGTTTGCGGGCGGTATACATCCCTATGATGGCAAAGACCTGTCTAAGGACAAGCCGATTAAGGATATACTGCCAAAGGGTGACCTGGTTTATCCCCTTTCCCAGCATATAGGGGCACCGGCGGTTCCTATTGTCAAAAAAGGAGACCATGTTCTGACGGGACAGAAAATAGCGGAGGCAGGCGGCTTCGTATCTGCACCTATCTATGCCAGCGTTTCCGGTACCGTAAAGGCCATTGAGCCCAGACGGGTGGTTACCGGTGATAAGGTGATGAGCATTATCATTGAAAATGACGGTGAGTATGCTGAAGTTACCTATCCTGATCCCAAGCCTCTGGAGGAAATGAGTCGGGAAGAGATTCTTGACTGTATCCGTGAGGCCGGCGTAGTGGGTATGGGTGGAGCAGGCTTTCCTACCCATGTGAAGCTGGCAGTTAAAGAGCCGGAGAAGATTGAGTATGTTATTGCTAACTGTGCGGAGTGTGAACCCTATCTTACGTCTGACTACCGAAGAATGCTGGAGGACCCTCAGAAGCTGATCGAGGGACTTAAGGTTTCTCTGGCACTTTTCCCCAATGCAACGGGCATTCTGGCAGTGGAAGACAATAAGGAAGACTGCATTGCTCTTTTGAAGGAAAAGACCAAGGATGAGCCCAGGATTTTGGTAAAGGCATTGAAGACCAAATATCCTCAGGGAGCGGAGAGAACACTGATTTATGCAACCACCAAGCGTCAGATTGACTCCAGTCGTCTGCCGGCAGATGTAGGCTGCGTAGTGAATAACGTGGACTCCATCGTGGCCATTTATCATGCGGTATATCAGCGTAAGCCTTTAATGGAACGAATCGTAACCATTACCGGAGATGCTATTGCCAAGCCTCAGAATTATCGGGTAAGGATAGGAACCAACTATCATGAGCTGGTAGAGGCAGCCGGAGGCTTCAGAACAGAGCCGGCGAAAATTGTATCCGGCGGTCCCATGATGGGATTTGCCCTGTTCGATTTGGATGTGCCTACCACAAAGACCGCATCTGCGCTTTTATGTATGACCAGAGATGAGGTTTCTCAGATGGAGCCTTCTGCCTGTATAAACTGCGGAAGATGTTTGGAGGTGTGTCCTTCCAGGATTATGCCTAATCTTTTGGCAACATTGGCGGAACACCATAATGAAGAAGAGTTTTTGAAAAATGAAGGTATGGAATGTTGTGAATGCGGCTGCTGTAGCTTTGTCTGCCCCGCCAAACGCCATCTTTCCCAGAATATTAAATCCCAGCGTAAGATTCTCCTGGGTAAAAGAAAGAAATAGGAGGCCGGAGCATGAGTGACTTAAAAAAAGTATCGGCGAATCCCCATATTCGCTCTAAAATAACCACCAGTACCATCATGCTGGCAGTGCTGGTTGCTTTATTGCCCACTACCATATACGGAATCATTAATTTCGGGGCTAAAGCGGCATTGCTGATTGTGGTAACGGTAGCAACAACCGTATTGACGGAATTACTTTATGAAATGGCAATGAAAAAGAGGGTTACCATTGGAGATTTCTCCGCTGCAGTAACCGGTCTTTTGCTGGCACTGAATCTGCCGGTAAGCGCACCCTGGTGGATTGGCGTTGTAGGTGGTGTGTTTGCCATTTTAGTAGTAAAAATGCTGTTCGGAGGTCTGGGACAGAATTTTATGAATCCGGCTTTGGCAGCAAGATGCTTCCTATTGATTTCCTTCACCTCAATTATGACCAATTTCGAGTGTGATGCTTATACCGGAGCGACCCCTCTGGCAGCTTTGAAAATAGGAGAAAATGTAAATGTATACAATATGGTGATCGGAAGAGTAAACGGTACCATTGGTGAGACCTCTATGATTGCCATTTTAATCGGAGCATGTATTTTGCTTCTGTTGGGTATTATTGATTTGCGAGTTCCCGGCTCTTACATAGTCAGCTTCGTTATTTTCCTGGGATTGTTTGGAGGACATGGCTTTGACTGGAGCTTTATTTCAGCCCATCTGGCAGGCGGCGGTTTAATGCTGGGAGCCTTCTTCATGGCCACAGACTATGTGACCAGACCCATTACGGTCAAGGGACAGTACATCTACGGTATTTTCCTGGGACTTTTAACCTGTATTTTCCGTGTGTTCGGTCCCAGTGCAGAGGGAGTTTCCTATGCAATCATCATCGGTAATCTGTTGGTTCCGCTGATTGAGAAAGTAACCCATCCGAAGGCTTTTGGAAAAGGAGGGGCTAAAAAATGAAAAATATGTTAAAGGATACGGTGATTTTATTTGCCATTACATTAGTTACAGGCTTACTTTTGGGAGTGGTATATGAGGTAACTAAGGAGCCTATTGCCGCCCAGCAGCTGAAAAAGAAAAATGAGGCCTGTCAGGAGGTATTTGCAGATGCAGCTACCTTCCAGTCTATCGATGTGGTAGTGGTGGAAAAGCCTGAGCCGGAGGAAACCAATCAGGCAGATGCCACCAGCAGTGCCACTATGGCCAGCGGCTCCGGTGATATTGATGCTGCTTACGAGGCATTAGATGCAAACGGAGGGCTTTTAGGCTATGTTCTTGAGGTGACCAGCCATGGAGGATATGGCGGAGACATCCAGTTTTCCATGGGTATACGTCTGGACGGAACAGTAAACGGAATCTCCATTCTGTCCATCAGCGAGACTCCCGGTTTGGGTATGCAGGCTGAGGATGTTCTGAAGCCTCAGTTTACCAACAAAAAAGTGAATTCCTTTGAATATACTAAGGTGGGAGCGGTTACGGACAATCAGATTGATGCGATCAGTGGTGCAACCATCACCACCAATGCCGTTGTAGACGGTGTAAATACCGGACTTGGCTACTTTCAGACTGTGTTAGGAGGTGGGAGATAATGAATAAAGCAGGTGAGCGTTTAATTAATGGACTGTTAAAAGAAAATCCAACCTTCGTTCTTATGCTGGGGATGTGTCCCACATTGGCAGTTACCACTTCTGCCATGAATGGTCTGGGAATGGGACTTACCACCATGGTGGTGCTTGCCCTCAGTAATATGATGATTTCCCTTTTGAGAAATATTATTCCTGAAAAGGTAAGAATACCTGCATTTATTGTGGTTATTGCAGCCTTCGTAACCATGGTTGAGCTGCTGCTGGAGGGCTTCATTCCTTCTTTATATGATGCTCTGGGAATTTATATTCCGCTTATTGTGGTTAACTGTATTATTTTGGGACGAGCAGAGGCCTATGCTTCTAAAAATGGAGTGATTCTTTCCCTGTTTGATGGTATTGGTATGGGACTGGGCTTTGCCTTTGCCTTAACCTGTATCGGTGCTATCCGTGAGCTTTTGGGTGTGGGAGAAATCTTTGGTATTCGGCTTATGCCGGCCTCCTTTGTTCCTTTCAGTATTTTTGTATTGGCTCCCGGTGCTTTCTTCGTTGTTGCTGCTTTGACCGCTGTTCAGAATGCCGCGAAGATTCGGGGAGAGAAGAAGGGCAAGGATATGTCCAAGATTCAGTCAGGCTGCGGTGGCTGTGACGGCTGCGGCGAAGGGGCCTGCGAGCATAAATTTTATGATACATCAGCAGGAAAGGAGGAAGCATAAATGAGTGATTTACTGCTTATCGCTGTGGGTTCAGCCTTAGTGAGCAACGTGGTATTGAGCCAGTTTTTAGGATTGTGTCCCTTCCTGGGTGTATCCAAGAAGGTAGAAACAGCAGCAGGAATGGGAGCTGCGGTAATCTTCGTTATTACCCTGGCCAGTGCAGTTACCGGAGTAATTTATAAATTCATTTTGTTAAAATTTGATATTACCTATCTGCAGACCATCGTATTCATTCTGGTGATTGCCGCTTTGGTGCAGTTTGTGGAAATGTTCTTAAAGAAGTTCATGGTGGGTCTGTATGAAGCCCTGGGTGTGTATCTTCCCTTGATCACTACCAACTGTGCCGTATTGGGCGTTGCCATTAACAATGTAAAATACGGCTATGATATTCTTACCGGAATCGTCAACGGATTTGCTACAGCAGTGGGATTTGCCATAGCAATCGTGATTTTGGCCGGTATTCGTGAAAAAATGGAATATAATGATGTCCCGGAAGCCTTCAAGGGAATGCCTATCGTTCTGATTACCGCAGGATTAATGGCAATTGCCTTCTGCGGATTTTCAGGTCTGCTGTAAAGGAGGAATAAGAGATGTCAGGAATTATTATAGCAACAATAGTTGTTGCGGCAGTCGGCCTTTTTATCGGTTTGTTTTTAGGCCTTGCTGCCATTAAATTCAGAGTAGAAACCGATCCCAGAGAGGAAGCCGTATTGGCGGTTCTTCCCGGCAACAACTGCGGTGGCTGCGGATTTCCCGGCTGTTCAGGTCTTGCCGCTGCCATTGCCAGGGGAGAAGCACCGGTAAATGGCTGTCCTGTGGGCGGTGATCCGGTAGCGAAGCAAATCGGAGAGATTATGGGTGTAAATGCCGAGGCAGGCACCAAAATGGTTGCCTTCGTTATGTGTAAGGGCGACTGTGAGAAGGCGAAGTCAGACTATGACTATACGGGAACCGCAGACTGCAGCATGATGGCCTTTGTTCCCGGCGGTGGGCCTAAATCCTGTGATTATGGCTGTCTGGGTAATGGCGACTGCGTAAGAGCATGTCCCTTTGATGCCATCCACATGGTAAACGGTGTAGCCGTAGTGGATAAGGATGCCTGTAAGGCCTGTAACAAATGTGTGGAGGCCTGTCCCAAGCACATTATTGAGCTGGTTCCCTACAGTGCAAACCGTCTTGTGGCATGCAGCTCAAAAGACAAGGGCCCGGATGTAATGAAGGCCTGCGAAGTGGGCTGTATCGGCTGTCAGCTTTGTAAGAAGAATTGTCCTTCCGATGCGATTACCGTAGATAATTTCCTTGCAAAGATTGATTATGAGAAATGTACGGATTGTGGTGTCTGTAAAGAAAAATGCCCGAAGAAATGTATTATTTAATCACAGGAGGCAGTATGAATGCGGCAAACAAATGATTATGAGGATAATAGCGGAGGTCTGCCTCTTATTGGAATGGCCTTGGGGGTTTCGGTCTTTGTTTTGCTGATTTTGCTTCTTGTTGTTGCACTAAACAGAAAAAATCCTGCACCAAATCGCCCGGCAGCTGTGATGGAAAGCAGTGAGGAGGAAAGCACTGCCGAATTTCATCTGGCCGGAGGCGATTTGGTGGCCAGTGATTTGAACTTTTGGGATATGTATGCTTCCCAGGAGGAAACCACGGTTCAGGAAGGAACCAGGGAAGAGACCGAAGAAGAGACAACCACGGAAGAAGACCTGGGGGCAGATGGTAAGCATATAGAAGTCACCCTCAGAGACGGAAGCAGTGAGTGGGTGGAAATTAACAGTAAATGGAAGAAGAACACCTATGACTTTACCAATCTGGTCAGTAAAAATAATCTGCGGACGTACTATTCTGATGGAAAGAAAGCTTCCTATCTGGGGATTAATTTGTCCCGCTATCAGACCCAGGTTAATTATGAGGCCATAAAGAATGACGGTATAGAGTTC
>JBJELS010000300.1:0-5721 GCA_051879275.1 Lachnospiraceae bacterium | reverse complement strand
ATATCCTTAAGGCTTAAAGGATATTCCTCCTTCTTCCCCTTCTGCTTTTTTTCCCCCTTCTGCCGAGAAAGTCTCCCCTCATAAGGCAGTCGGCAGGACTGTGCACTTTTCCCCCGGTTTCCGCTCCTGCCGCCCAGAAGGGAGCTGAAAAAGCATTGTCCTGAATAACAATAGCACATTGCTCCGTGAACAAAGGTCTCTACCTCCAGACCCTCCTTTTTGATTTCCATTATTTCCTGCAGGGAAAGCTCCCTTGCAGGAACGATTCGGCTGGCACCCAGCTTCTTCAATTCTCTCACTCCATAAGCTCCGGTAATGGCCATCTGGGTACTGATATGTATCTCTAAAAGAGGAAAGCAGCGCTTGATATAGCACAACAAACCGATATCCTGAACAATGACTCCATCCAGACCTTCCAGATAAAAGGGTCTTAAAAAGGAATAAACCTCCTTAAGCTCTGACTGCTTCACCAGAGTATTCATGGTCAAATACACCTTTCGTCCAAACAGGTGAGCATAAGAAATAGCTCTGCAAAGCGTTTCTTCATCAAAATTATCTGCAAAGGCTCTGGCACTGTATTTTGTTCCTCCAAGATAAATTGCATCCGCTCCTGCATGAACAGCCCCCAAAAAGGCTTCGTAATTTCCGGCAGGAGCCAGTAATTCAACTTTTTTCATCTTTACTTATCATAAAAGAAGCTGTCTGTGACAGCTTCTTTCGTATTATTTTCCTTTATTTTCTTTCAATTCAGTTTCCAGTCGGATAACCTTCTTCTCGGAATCATTCAATTCTTTATTGGCATTTTTAAGGCTCTTTTCCGTACTTTCCAGCTTAATCTGGGCTGCAATCAGCTGATGCTTCAAATCGTACAGCTCTTTCTCCTTATTTTCCAATTCCTCTTCCAGGGAAAAAATCTGCTTCTTGGCCTTGAAATAATCGTCTGCAATATTCAGCTGAAGAAGAATATTCTGCATATCTACCGGCTGTCTGCGAAAGCTGTCAACTTTATTATATTCAGCCATCTTATTATTGATGTAGGATGCCACCTTTTGTAAATATTCTTCACTTTCATAACCGCAAAGAGTTAAGACCTTACCGCCGATAATTACTTCTGCATCTGTTTTCCCTGCCATATGCACCGACTCCTATGTGTGGATTTAGCTATCTTGACGGATTATCATAAAAGACTGAAAAATCCGAATAGTTATTATCCATTATATAAAAATCAGCTCTATATTTCAAGTCCCAAATGCTTATACGCATATTCGGTAACCACTCTTCCCCGGGGAGTACGATTCAGAAAGCCGTTTTTAATCAGATAGGGCTCATAAACGTCCTCTATGGTTCCCGAGTCCTCACCAATGGCCGCCGCAAGCGTATCCAAACCCACCGGACCGCCGGAAAATTTCTCGATCATGGTTACCAGGATATTTCGGTCGATATGATCCAGTCCCATCCTGTCCACATCCAGAATATCCAGGGCCACTGCGGCTACCTCTCCGGTAATTACTCCGTCATATTTTACCTGGGCAAAATCCCGAACCCGTTTTAAAATCCGATTGGCAAGACGAGGGGTTCCCCGGCTTCTCCTTGCCAGCTCCCTGGCTCCCTCCTCTTCAATCTCTACATTCAGAATCCTGGCCGAATGCTGTATGATCAGCTTTAATTCTTCTACGGAATAAAATTCCAGGCGGTGGATTACCCCGAATCGATCCCGTAAGGGGGCTGTCAACAGACCGGCTCTTGTGGTTGCTCCCACCAAAGTAAATTTAGGCAGATCCAATCGTATACTTCTGGCAGTAGCTCCTTTCCCAATCATAATATCAATGGCAAAATCCTCCATTGCCGGATAAAGTACCTCTTCCACCTGCCGATTCAGACGATGGATTTCATCTATAAAAAGCAAATCCCCCTCCTGCAGATTGTTCAGAATAGCCGCCATCTCCCCCGGCTTTTCAATGGCCGGCCCACTGGTCACCTTCAGGTTAACCCCCATTTCATTGGCAATAATGCCGGCCAGGGTAGTCTTCCCCAGACCCGGAGGTCCGTAAAACAATACATGATCCAAAGCGTCCTGTCTCTGCCTGGCAGCTTCAATATAAATTTTCAGACTTTCCTTTGCCTTTTCCTGACCGATATAATCCTTAAGATACTGGGGGCGAAGGCTGCCTTCAATCTTAATATCTTCTTCCTGTATATTGGTCTCTATTACTCTTCCTGCCATATGAGCGCTGCTCCTTTACCTTCCTGTCACTATCAGGATGTATGCCCAAAGCTAAAACATCTTTTTCAGGGCTGCTTTCAGAATGGCCTCACTGTCCATCTCCTCTGTAATTACAACTGACGAAACCGCCTTAAGACTTTCTGATGCACTGTAGCCCAGTGCCGTAAGTGCTTCTACCGCATCATTACGCGCTGCACGGTGCTGATCCCCAGCTGCCGAAGCAGGGACTGCTTCCTCTGTCCTTCCGAAGGTCTCCTCAAAGCTTACCTTTCCCTTTAAATCGATCAGCATTCTCTGTGCCGTCTTGGCTCCGATTCCCGGAGCCTTAGAAATCGTCTTGGCATCCTGGGAGAGAATCGCCACACGCAGCTCATTAGCGGAAAAAATCGATAAAATTCCCAAAGCCCCTTTGGGGCCTACCCCACTGACTCCCAATAAGAGCTGAAACATATTCAAATCATCTCTGGTCAAAAAGCCATATAATGCCAAAGTATCCTCTCTTACATAGGTATAGGTATAAAGCTTAAGTCTATTCCCTATACAGGGTAAATCCTCCAGTACTCTGCCGGATACCTTAATTCTGTATCCGATACTGTTGACCTCCATAATCAGGTAATCCTCGCCCGTCTCCTCCAACGTGCCCTTCAGATATGCGATCATCTGCTTTCTTTCCTCTCTTCACTTAAACCGGACCCGAGCTTATACAGCCTGTCTTCTTTCCTACTGAAGTATAGCATACCCAAACATACGTTTCAAGGGTGTTTAACTTTCTTTTCCTGGACAAATCCCTATTCTTCAAAAATAAGAATACGATTTCCCTCTGCTGAGCTGAAGCGTTTGATTACCTTAATTCCCAGTTCCTCAACCATTTTTACATGGTCCTGGATATTCACACGATTATCTTCATATTCCTCCAGAGTACAGTCTAAAAGTGCATACTCCGGCTTCGTTTCCTGATACAGGGCATCACTGGCAATTCCTGCCATATAGCCATGGTGCGGAATTTGGATAACGTCGGTTTCCCAGATTACTGACTCAGCATCCGCAGTAAGCCGGATATCCTTTAAGGTAGCTTCTGTCATATCCCCTGTAAGCAGCAGAGTAAACGCTTCATAGGAAAGGGTAAAAACAAGCGAATTGGCATTCACATCCCGGCGCTCCGGCTCAAAGGAAGCAAAGCACTCCAGCAGCAGTTCATCCAGAAAAATGCTGTCTCCTGACTCCAGAGGAATGTATTCCACCCAATCCTCAGTTGCTTTCTGTGCATCTATAAATTCGTAAAACAGAATGGCCTTGGGATTATTCAGGATTTGATAAATTTCCGGGTCCTTTTCTTCCTCAAAAAATTCTCTGGTAAAGGGTGAATAATATACCTTCTCTACCCTGCTGCTGTTCTCTTCCATATAATCCAAAAAGGCACCAATATGATCCACGTGGGGATGGGTCAGAATCCACCCCTTAACTTTTCCTCCATGCTCATCAATATACTGAGCAATCCGTTCTCCGTCTTCTCCCTGAAAACCACCGTCCACCAGATATAAATCTCCATCGGGAGTAATAATCGAGTAGGCCTCTCCTCCCCAAAACGTAGGAAAGGGAAGCTGGGTAATCTGATAAGCCCGATCTGATTTTTCTCCATAGGAGATTGTACTTCCCGTTTCTTTTTCTTCCAATATCAGGTTCTTTTCCTGTTTTATCCGCCCGGCTTCCTGCAGATCGGCTTCCTGCAGGCCGGCTTCCTGCAGGTCAGCTTTGGGAGCAGCATTACAGGCAGACATAAACAGGCATATGGAAAGAAATAAACTCCCTACTGCTGTCTTCAACATTTTCTCTTTACCCCATCTTTATTTCTCCGGTCTATGCAGTAAAACAGCAGCTACTTATCACAGCTGCAGTCCTTACTTCATTTCCAAAATTTGATGATTATCATTGTAAAATTATGATGAATCTGTTGTCAAGCAAAATTTTACTCTATTGTCTTTATCCCAAAGAGAAAATAAAAGAGATGAAAGAGCCACACGAATACGAGAATAACCCTTCCTGTGGGAACCCGGCTCATCATCATAAAGCCTATAGACATAAGAATCGTCACCAGAATCATAATCCGAATTTTTGCTTTTGCCGTCATTCCCCTTTCCTTGATATAGCTTTCCAGATTTTCCTGATAAAGTCTGGTATGGATAAACCAGTCATTCAGCCTTTCAGAGCTTCTGCCAAAGCAAAATGCCGCCAAAAGCAAAAAGGGAAAGGAGGGAAGCATGGGAACTACAGCCCCTACGGCCCCTATTCCTACTCCAAAACAGCCCACTGAAATATAGATAATCTTTTTAATGCTCATTTTTTATCCTCCGTTTTTCCTTTTTGGACTCCAGCAAATGGCGTATTGCCAATACAGGATGATAGAGAAGCATTCTTGGGCCGGAAAAACGCATCACCTGCCTGATTCTTTCTCTCATCTCAGGCTGATAGCAGTGTACCCTGCAGTTTGAACAGAAGGTTTTGGTCTCCATAAAAGGACATTTTTCATTTCTCATCCTGGCATACTCGGTCAAATCACTGCAGTCAGGACAAAGCCCATTTCCTTTATGCTGTTTCCTGCAATACAGGGCTATCATCTGTTCGATAACCTGATTTTCCTTTTCACGCTTGCTTTTTATCTCTTTTCGCATCAGCTTACTCTCCCTGTTTTGGATAACTCATCCATAGAATATAGAGTATCGGTAATACACATGGTGGATTTTCGGTGAGACACCATAAATACGGTTTTATTCTCAGCTTCTTCTCTGAGAGATTTCAGAATTACCGCTTCGTTCAGGCTGTCCAGATTACTGGTCGGTTCATCTAAAAGAACAAAGGGTGCATCATGCAGAAATACTCTGGCAAGGCCGATTCTTTGTCTTTCTCCGCCGGACAGAGTATCGCCCAGTTCTCCGACAGGTGTATCGTATCCCTTGGGCAGACTCATAATGAAATCATGTACGGATGCCTTTTTACAGGCTTCTGTAATCTCCTCATCCGCAGCATCCGGTTTGGCAATCAGAAGATTGTTTTTGATGCTGTCATGGAATAAATGCGTTTCCTGAGTCATAAAGCTTTCCATTCCCCGTAAATTGAGGGTGTTTACTTCTTCAATATCTCTTCCGGATATTTCCACCTTCCCCTTTTGCACCTTCCAAAAGCGCATGAACAGTCTCAGCAAAGTAGATTTTCCGCTTCCGCTTTTTCCCACGATTCCCACGATTCTGTTGTTGGGAATTTCCAGGCTTACTTCTTTAAGAATAACGTCTTCTCCGTAGGAAAAGGTAACAGCATCGGATTTTGCCCCTGCAAACCGGATTTCCGATTTTCCCTGTATCTCCTCTACCACAGGTGTTTCCTCTAAAATATTCAAAACTCTGTTTCCCGCAGCAAAGGTATTCTGCAGTGTACTTCCCAGATTAGCCAGAGCTGCTGTAGGACCGAAGGAGCTCATTAAGGCAATATTACTAAGGAGAACT
>JBJELS010000299.1:0-5729 GCA_051879275.1 Lachnospiraceae bacterium | reverse complement strand
GACCAGGTGCCGGAGCTGATATAGCAGGTATCCTCCTCATTGGAAGGAACAGCCATAACCGCTGATGCTGTATCGTGAGTAGGTGGAAGAACCACCTGACAATCGTATCCAATCTCAGCTCTTACTTCTGCAGTCAGACTCCCGATTGCTTCACCGGACATATGAATCTGTTGAAAAATCCCTCCGGGTAATCCCAGTCTCTCAATCAACTCATAGTCCCAGTCTCTGGTGACAGGATTTAAAAGCTGACTGGTGGTAGCCTCCGAATACTCCTGAACCTTTTTCCCACTTAATTTAAAATGAAAATAATCCGGTATCATTAACAGGCACTCTGCCTGCTCAAGCTGCTCCGGATGCAGCTTTTTCACTGCCATCAGCTGATAAATTGTATTATAGATTGCTTTCTGTATTCCCGTTCTGGCATACAGCTCATCCTCAGAAATCAATTTGTAAACCTCTTCATCCATTCCATTGGTTCGATGATCTCTATAGCCTACGGCTTTGCCTACTATCTTATCCTCTTTATCCAGCAGGACAAAATCCACGCCCCAGGTATCAATTCCCACGCTGGCAGGAATTTTCCCGATTTCCTTACACTTCTTCATTCCGGTAAGAATCTCTTTAAACAATCTGTCCACATCCCAACAGAGACTGCCGTCTATGTTATCCATTCCGTTTGAAAAGCGATAAACCTCTTCCAGTACAATTTTTCCATTTACCAGGCTTCCCAGAATATGCCTTCCGCTGGAAGCTCCTATATCAATTGCTAAAAAATATTTACTCATAACTTTGTTCTCCCCTGCTGCTTGCCATTATGGACTTTTCATCCCGCTTAATACAATCTAAAAAATTCCCCATATTTTCTCATTGAAAGAATTATAAAGTGTATCATAATCCGTATAACCGATTTTAGCTTTCTTAAAGGTTTTTCCCCAGACTTCACACAACGTATCTGCCAAAAGCTTCGCCTGGCTGTGCTCCGTCAGTAATATGGCCGGAAAGACATAATAAATCATAAAAAAATTCAAATCCGCCTGCACAGGCCCTCTTATTTTTCCTTTTGATGCAAAGCGTTCCTCTACTGCCCCCACAAAGGTACAGGCTACTTCCTTTGCAGCCTCCTCTTTCTTATCCCGGCTGTCCAAATAAGCTGCCATTTCCTCAAAAAAATGGCCGTTCCTTTGGCGAAACTCTTTCATTCTTTCTTCATAGGGTGCTTTTTTGAGCTTTTTCATCATCGCCTGCATCCCATCAAACATACTCGCAACCTGCTCCAGCATCAGTCTACCACTACACCTTTCTGCAGCATAATATTGGCATATAATGCAGACTCACCCGTAGCAATAATGCAGTATGCCTTTTTCGCCTCTTCGTAAAAAGTAAAACGTTCAATATTGCCAACTACCTGCTCCCCTCTTTCGTCATACCTGGCAATAATCTCCTTATAGGTATCCCAGATGGGGGTTTCCACATTGTCCCCTTTCATCACTTCCATCAGGTTCACCGGTTTTTCCACATAGGTATCCAGCGGAAAAACCTGCAAAATGGCATCCAGAATTTCTGGTACCCCATGACCGTCCATACGGATAACGATGGAATCTTTTCCCATAGACTCTGCAGGAAAATTTCCATCGGAAATAACCAGCCGATCACTGTGTCCCATTTCTGCTAAAACTTTAAGCAGCTCAGGGGAAAGAATTTTAGGAATTCCCTTTAACATATTTGCCTCCTCCATTCTAAAAAAAGTGCCTCCCTAAGGAGGCACTTTTCTTTTGCACCCTGTTAAGGGTTAATATAATCCATATCTAATTCAGAAAATCAGATTAGTCATATAAGTTCTGAGCAATTTCTTCGTTGTTCATGTTTTCTGCAGTGAACCACTGGCATCCGGTATCTACATCAGATACGCTTTCTCCATTTGCTGCTTTGTAAAGCAAATCGATTACAGCCTCACCCATAGCTACAGGAGCCTGAGTAATAGCACCTGATAAAGTACCATCAGCTACCGCTGCTTTGATTACCGCACCGGAGTCAAATCCGATACCTACTACATCCTGACCCAAACGTCCGATGTTTTCATTTGCAGTTACCATAGCTTCTGCAGAGTGCTGATTAGAACCATAGATACAAATCGTATCTTTTTTATTTAACAGTGTCTGACAATCGATAGATGACAGCTCGGAAGTAACCTGTGAAGGAACTAATACTTCGATCACTACATCAGCACCTGAAGTTTTTTCTGCCTTAGTATCGGTAACGAATTTTTCATTTCCTTCTACATTAACGCTTAAGCCTTTTGCAACAACTAATTCAGCCATTTTATCTACAAAGCCCAAGCCACGGTTAACAATAGATTCGGAAGTAGCATCCTGGCTCAATACACCAATACGGGCTCCTGCCACCAGTTTCTCTTCGATTAATTTGTAAGCTTCTTCTGCTGCCAGCTCGCCTGCTGCATAATTATCGGTAGCTGCATTGGCTACAATAGCTCCTTCGGGAGCGCCGGGAACACCGGAGTCAAATCCTACGATAGGAATGCCTGCATTCTGTGCAGCCGTAATGGCATCCAGACAAGCACTGGTATCCAAAGCAGCCAATCCGATAGCATTGGGATTAACGTTGATTGCATTGTTCAGCATCTGAACCTGATCAGCAATATCAGACTCGGAGTTGGGGCCTACAAAGTTCATGGTAACACCTAATTCATCCGCTTTGTTCTGGGCACCTTTAAGCACCGCCTGCCAATACTGATGCTGGAAACCTTTGGAAACGATTTCAAAGTGCATGCTTCCTTCTGCCGGAGCAGCTGCCTCGTCATCTGCAGGTGCAGCCGTATCTGCTGATGCAGCTGTATCTGCCGGTGCAGCCGTATCTGCCGGTGCGGATTGGTTGGAGCTGCCACATCCCACTAAGAGAGTAGCAACCATCGCTACACTTAACAGTGCGCTTAAGACTTTCTTTTTCATGTTAAAAATCCTCCTTTTTCTTTTCTATGTAAACCGGTTATTCGGTCAACATATCCTTAGTTCTCTGTTTACGCTTTCTTGCTTCGTAATACATCTATGAATACTGCCACAATCAAAACTATACCAGTGATAATCTGCTGCATATTTGCCTGCTGTCCTATATAAGGCAGTCCAGTTTTCAACATGGACATAACGAAAACTCCCAATAAGGTTCCCACTATGGAGCCCGAACCGCCCTTCATGGAAGTACCTCCGATTATGGCTCCGCAAATTGCATCCAATTCCAGTCCCGCTCCTGTACCCGGAGCCACGGCCTGAAAGGTGGCTGCATAGGCAATGCCTGCAAGTCCTGTGAAAAATCCACAAATTACATACGCCAATATGTGCCATTTTATCACATTTACACCGGAAAGTCTAGTGGCCTCTTTGTTACTTCCGATAGCAATAATATATCTTCCTATCTTGGTCTTGTTTAAAATGATGGTCATGAGAATAACCAGCAAAATAATCCATAAAAATCCCATGGGATACTTGGTATTTCCAATCGTCAGTTTGAATAAGCTTCTGAACCATCCCTGGGGTGTTCCTGCCTGAGGCCAGGTAACACTCATGCTCTCCGCCGCAATAGGTCCCAGACCGCGGGCAATCATCATGGTACATAGAGTAGCAATAAAAGGTGGTATTTCCAATACTGCCACCAATATGCCGTTCAGCAGACCCATCAGCAGACCGCAGATTATGGTCACCAGCATTCCTACTCCCACAGGCATTCCCATCTTTGTCACCACATATCCGCCAATAAGTGCATAGCATACCATACCCGTTCCTATTGACAAGTCATTACCTCCGGTAATCAGGGCAAAGGTTACACCGATTGCCATAAAGGTAATATAATAGGAATAGTCTAGAATACTTAAGATTGTAGAGTATTGCCTGAATGCTTCACTTCTTATACAAAAAAATGCGAACAATACGATAATTACCAGTAATACTACCAGCCTCTGACCACCGATTTTTGCAAGCAGAGGATTGGATGCCAGTATATTGCTCTTCTTTTCTTTTTCTGCCATTTCCCTTCCCTCCTACTTTCTTTGTGTGGCCATGTGCATAATATTTTCCTGGGTTGCTTCCGAAATATCCAATTCGCCCGTTTTTCTGCCTTCACACATAATCACGATTCGGTCGCTCATTCTGAGAATCTCTGTCATCTCCGAAGAAATCATGATAATGGATTTCCCCTGTGCAACCAACTCATTCATCAGTGTGTATATCTCACTTTTTGCCCCTACATCGATACCTCGTGTAGGCTCATCAAAAATTAAAATATCACAGTTGCGGGTAAGCCACTTGGCAATAACCACCTTCTGCTGATTTCCTCCGGAAAGATTTACTACCTCAGTATCCACCGAGGGCGTTTTGGTTTTTAAGGAACGCACATATTCCCAGGCAACCTCATCTTCCTTCTTCCTGTTAATGAAGATACCCTTCATAAAATCCTTCATGGAAGCCATGGTGGTATTTTCCGCTACCGTCTTGCCAACCACAATACCATAACGTTTCCTATCCTCGGAAAGATAACCTATACCGTTTTTAACCGCATCCTCCGGACTTTTGATCTCAATCTTTTTTCCGTTGATGTAAATATCTCCGCTTTCCTTAGGGTCTGCTCCAAATAAGGCTCTTGCCGTCTCTGTTCTTCCTGCGCCCATAAGCCCGGAAAACCCGAGAATTTCACCCTTTCTTAATTCAAAGCTGACATCCCTTACCATCTTTCCTGCATTTAAATGCTCTACCTTTAACACAACAGGAGCATCCTGAGGCACCTTACTTTCCGTTTTGGGGTCTTCATAAATCACTCGGCCCACCATCATGTTGATGATGTCATCCTTGGTACAATCTTTAGTAATCAAGGTTCCTACATATGTACCGTCACGCATTACCGTTACTCTGTCGGTGATCACTTTAATCTCATCCATACGATGTGAAATATAGACAATTCCCAGTCCCTTGTCCCTGAGGTCACGAATAATTTTAAACAGCTCTTCAATTTCCGCCTCCGTAAGTGCTGCAGAAGGCTCATCAAAAATGATTACCTTGGCATCATGGGAGATAGCCTTGGCAATTTCACACATCTGCTGTTTTCCCACGGTCAGGTTTCCCATGGTTTCTGCAGGATCGATATTGATATTCAATCGTTCAAATAACTTCCTGGATTCCTGATTCATCCTGGCATCGTCGATGATTTTGCCCTTCATAATTTCCCGTCCAATGAAAATATTCTGAGCTACCGTAAGATGATTCAGCATATTCAGCTCCTGGTGCACAATCACAATACCTGCTTCCTGTGCAGCCCTGGGGTTGTCAAATTCTACTTCCTTTCCTTCAAAAGTAATGCTTCCTGAATCCTTTTTGTAAATTCCGGTAAGCACCTTCATCAGGGTAGATTTACCGGCCCCGTTCTCTCCCATCAGGGCCAGAACTTCCCCTTTTCGTACTTCTAAATCCACATGGTCTAATGCATGCACACCCGGGAAGGACTTATCAATATCCTTCATGGTTAAAATCACTTCACCCATGCCAACACCTCTGATCCTTTCCTAAAATCTACTAATTCTTTCTTTTTCTGCTTCGATTATCAATATATACTGCCACTAACACAATGATACCGGTAATAACATATTGAAAATCCTTTCGGAATCCCATAGCCAGAATACCTTCCTGAAGCAGGGAAATAATCAGTACGCCGATGAAGGTTCCTCCTAT
>JBJELS010000298.1:0-5756 GCA_051879275.1 Lachnospiraceae bacterium | reverse complement strand
TCTTCAGCTCCTTCACTGCCATCACTGCACAGTTGTCCTCGGATTCCTCCGTAGAAGCCCCCAGATGGGGAATGACGATACACCCCTCTTTTCCCGCTGTAACCGGATTGGGGAAGTCAGTGACATATTTACGGATTTTGCCGGAAGCGATTCCCTTAAGCACCGCCTCCTCGTCCGCCAGAAGATCACGGGAAAAGTTTAACAGTACCACTCCCTCCTTCATTTTGGAAATGGCCTCCCCGTTAATCATGCCACGGGTAGCATCCAGCAACGGTACATGAATGGTAATAAAATCACAGCTTTCATAAATTTCATCCACGTTCAGTACATGCTTCACATCACGGCTTAAATTCCAGGCGGCATCCACCGATACATAAGGGTCATATCCATATACCTCCATACCCATATGCTTCGCCACATTGGCTACCTTGACACCGATAGCTCCCAAACCGATAATTCCCAGCTTCTTATCCTCCAGCTCGGTACCGGCAAAATTTTTCTTCTCCTTCTCTGCCAATTTGGCAATATCGGGATTATCCTGATTAGCCGTTACCCAGTTAATACCGCCTACTACATCACGGGCAGCCAGAAGCATTCCCGCAATCACCAGCTCCTTAACCCCATTGGCATTGGCACCGGGAGTATTAAACACTACCACTCCCTTCTGCGCACATTTGTCCAAAGGGATATTATTTACTCCCGCACCGGCTCTGGCTACTGCCAGAAGGTTATCCGGAATTTCCATATCGTGCATGGAAGCGCTTCTTACCAGGATTCCATCTGCTTCATTGATCTTATCCGTCTGTACATAGTTCTCATTAAAGCGTTTAGTTCCCACCTGAGCGATGGGATTCAGGCAATGATATTTAAACATAACTCCTCACTTTCATGAAAGCTGCAGGCTTTTACCTTCTTAAGCTATACCCGGCAGTTTTCTTCCTCAAATTTTTTCATAAACTCCACTAATTTCATTACGCCTTCCTTAGGCATGGCATTATAAATGCTGGCACGCATACCACCTACACTTCTGTGTCCCTTCAAATTCTCCAGCCCTGCTTCCTTCGCTTCTTTAACAAATTTGGCATCCAGCTCATCATCTCCTGTTACAAAGGGAACATTCATCAGAGAGCGATCCTCTTTTCTCACCGTACCCTTAAACAGCTTACTGCTGTCCAAAAAGTCATAAAGAAGGGCTGCCTTTTCTTCATTATATTTCTTCATGGCAGCTAAACCGCCCTGTTTTTTCAGCCACTTAAACACCTTACCGCAAATATAGATTCCATAAGCCGGAGGGGTGTTGTATAAGGACTCATTATCTGCATGTATTTTATACTGCAGCATGGTGGGTGTTCCGGGCAGAACATCCTCCGTAATTAAATCCTCACGTATAATAACAATTACCACACCCGCTGGTCCTATATTCTTCTGTACGCCTCCGTAAATTACCCCGTATTTACTCACATCAACCGGCTCTGATAAAAAGCAGCTGGAGACATCTGCTACAAGGGTCTTTCCCTTAGTATTGGGCAGAGTTTTAAATTTCGTTCCGTAGATGGTATTGTTTTCACAGATATAAACATAGTCTGCATCCTGAGAAATGGGCAAATCGGAGCAATCCGGTATATAAGAAAAGGTTTCATCCTCACTGGAAGCAATCTTGTTTGCCTTACCGTATTTTGCCGCTTCCTGATAGGCCTTTTTGGCCCACTGTCCTGTTACTATGTAGTCAGCCACCTTATTCTTCATCAGATTCATGGGAATCATGGCAAACTGCTGGCTGGCGCCTCCCTGTAAAAACAGTACCTTATAATTGTCAGGAATCTCCATCAATTCTCTTAAATCCGCCTCTGCCTCTTTAATAATCGTCTCATAAGCCTTAGAGCGATGGCTCATTTCCATAACGGACATTCCGCATCCTCTGTAATCCAACATTTCCTCTGCCGCTTCTTTTAAGACCTCTTCAGGTAAAACAGCCGGCCCTGCCGAAAAGTTATACACTCTGCTCATTCTCTCCTCCATTCTGGTGTTAAAGCATCCAATTCAACTTTTGAATAGTCAATATTTTACAATGCTTTCATGCGTTAGTCAATTACCTTGTTAATTATATATCACAACAGGAATACCCACTTCAATTAGTTCAAAAAGCTCTTCCATTTTATCCAGTGGAGTATTGATACAGCCGTGGGAACCCTCTCTGATGTATATTTCTCCTCCAAATTGGCTGCGCCAGGTGGCATCATGAATACCGATTCCCCCATAAACGGGAACCCAAAAATTCACCGGTGCCCTATATCCCTCTCCCCGAAGAATGGCATCCTCCTTTTTGTTGTAGACATAGCAGACCATCTGGGGAGTACCCATTCCTTTTTTTGTACAGCCTGTAACCACATCCGTTTCCAGTCTCACTTCCCCTTCTTCAAGGTAATACATTTTCTGGGCTCCCATATCTATCTCTATGTAAGTATTTCCTATTCCATGCTGATCCTTATAGCTGATATCCCGGGCATATTTTGGACTATGCTCTACAGGCTCACTGCTTCCTTCCTTAAGAAGCCGTGTCAAATACTCTGCTTCTGCCTTCTGGTCAATCTGCAGTCCGTAATTTCCTTTGGTAATATGTACTTCTCTTCCGTCCCGGGTGGTAAAATACCAATTATTCCAGGTATCGTATTCCTTTGCCAGCTCCTTCACAAACTCTGTAATACTCGCCTGTCTGATCATCAGCTTTCCTTCTTTATCAAAAACAAATTCTTCTGTTTTCTCATCCCGGAGAATAAATTTTGCCAATTCTGCCTTTGTCAGACTTCTCCTTTTCTCCTTAATGGTATAGGTCAACGAAAAGCTCTGAAAATCCTCAAGCTTTGCGTAAAGCCTTCTTACCTCTTCCATATCGGCGGTATCCTCCCGTTGAAAATAGCATCCGCTTTCCACAAGACTGACAAAATCCCGGGCCGAATAAACAGCCTCTCTGATGGCCTCTTCGGCAGCAGAAAGCCGTAAGACATCCGCTTTATTTTCCTCCAGCTGATAGCCCTCAGGTCCCAAAACGATAGAAAGGCTGTCTTCCGTCAGCTGTAGATTCTTTTCGTAAAAATTTGCAGTATAAATCCACTGCTCCAGATTCTTCTCCGAAAAATCAATAATGGGAAGAAGGGACTGATTATGATGGCCTGTAACCAGCTGATAAAACCAGTTAAAGGGATTTTGATGATTCAGATACTCCTCCAGTGCGGGCTTAAAATCAAAGCTGAGCTTCAGCTCTTCTGCGGAAAGGAAATCCTCACTTTCCACTCCTTCTATTCTCAAGCCCTCATAGGAAAAGCTTTCCGTAAGCTCCTTCTGAACCTCCTCCACCGTTTTTCCGGTACAATAGATTCCATTAATCCAAGTACCGTAATAAAAAGAATCCTGATAATAAATTGCCAGGCCCAAATAAATCAGACCCGGCAATAGTATACAGGATAATAATACGGCAAGAATTATTCCTGTCCTTTTTTTCATAGAGAAACTCCTGCTTCTGCTCCTAATTTGTCTGCTTCCTTAAATCTTCCTCATCAAAGGCCTCGCTGATGGGTGCTCCTGCCGGTACCATGGGAAATACCTTGTCATCCATAGGGATAATACAGTTGATCAATACCGGTTTTTTCCCCCGGATGGCCTTCTGAATTGCCGGAGCCACCTCCTCTTTTGTCGTCACCAAAATCGCCTCACAGCCTAAGCCCTCTGCCACCTTACAGAAATCCACCTGGTCTTCCAAAACAGTCTGTGAGTATCTTCCCTCATAGAAAAGGGTCTGCCACTGTCTTACCATTCCCAAAACATGATTATTGATTACTACCTGAATAATGGGAATTTGGTAACGGCTGGCAGTGGCCAGCTCATTCATATTCATTCTGAAGCAGCCGTCACCGGCAATATTGATACAGATTTTTTCCGGTTTGCCTATTTTGGCCCCTATGCAGGCCCCCAGACCGTAGCCCATGGTTCCCAGTCCTCCTGAGGAAAGGAAGGTTCTGGGTTCGGTATAGTGGTAAAACTGTGCCGCCCACATCTGATGCTGTCCTACATCTGTGGTAATCACTGCCTTACCTTCAGTTATCCGATCAATTTCTTCAATAATATAAGGGCAGCTTAAGACCGATTTGTCATATTTTAAGGGGTATTTTTCCTTCAGCTGCCGAATATGGGAAAGCCATTCACCGTTATCCTTCTGGGTAATTCTTTCATTTAATATGGTCAAAACTTCCTTTAAATCTCCTACGATAGAGGCATCCGTCCGAATATTCTTATCCACCTCTGCCGCATCGATATCAATATGTAAGATTTTGGCTTTGGAAGCAAAGGTTTTGGGATTTCCCACCACACGGTCAGAGAAGCGTGCACCTAACGCAATCAAAAGATCACAGTTGCTCACTCCCAAATTGGAGGTCTTGGTGCCATGCATGCCAATCATCCCGGTATTGTATTCGTCATATCCGTCAAAGGTTCCTCTGGCCATCAGAGTTTCACATACCGGTGCCTGTATTTTTTTGGCAAATATTCTCACCTCCCGGGATGCTTCTGAGAGCACTGCTCCGCCTCCCAGATAGATGAAGGGTTTATGAGCCTTTTCAATCAGCTTCAACGCCCGCTTTATATCCTCCTCTGTAAAATGGCTTTGCTTTACAGGTGGCTGGGGCTCTTTTTTCTTATATTCACAAAGGGCAGCCGTGACATCCTTAGTAATATCCACCAATACGGGGCCTGGTCTGCCGGACTGGGCAATGTAAAAGGCCTTTCGGATAGTGTCTGCCAGAATTTTTACATCCTTAACAATAAAGCCATGCTTGGTAATGGGCATGGTAACCCCTGCTATATCCACCTCCTGGAAGCTGTCCTTTCCCAGTAAAGGCAAAGTCACATTGGCGGTGATGGCTACCATGGGAATAGAATCCATATAAGCTGTTGCAATTCCCGTAACCAGATTTGTGGCACCGGGGCCGCTGGTGGCCATACACACTCCCACCTTGCCGGTTGCTCTGGCATAGCCGTCAGCTGCATGGGCAGCTCCCTGCTCATGGCTGGTGAGAACATGAAAAATTTCCTCCTGATGCTTATACAAAGCATCATAAATATTCAGAATGGATCCACCCGGATAGCCGAAAACAGTGTCCACCCCCTGCTCCTTCAAGCATTCTATTACAATTTCCGCACCTGTTAACTGCATAATTTCCTCTCTATCTGCTTTTTATAGCTGCTTTAAGCCTTTGGAAGCTCCAAAATAGCTCCTCGATTACCGCTGGTTACCAAAGAGGTATATCTTGCCAGATAGCCGGTCTTTATTTCAGACTCCCTGGGCTGCCATTTTGCCCTTCTCTCTGCCAAGGCTTCCTCTGACAGATCAACATTAATGGTATTTTCGGGAATATTGATTTTAATGATGTCTCCCTCTTCAATCAGGGCGATAGGGCCGCCTACCGCTGCTTCCGGTGAAACGTGACCGATAGAGGCACCTCTGGAGGCTCCTGAAAAACGTCCATCTGTGATTAATGCTACGCTGGAGCCCAGACCCATTCCGGCAATGGCCGAGGTGGGATTCAGCATTTCCCGCATACCGGGGCCGCCCTTGGGGCCCTCATAGCGGATAACCACTACATCACCGCTGACAATTTTACCTCCCTTAATGGCTGCAACCGCATCCTCCTCACAGTCAAAAACTCTTGCCGGTCCTTCATGTACCAGCATTTCCTCCACTACCGCAGAGCGCTTAACTACAC
>JBJELS010000297.1:0-5779 GCA_051879275.1 Lachnospiraceae bacterium | reverse complement strand
TATACCCTTTAAAGCCCTTTTCCTTCGTCATTTGCCGGGCCTCTTTTAAAATAGATTCATGACTTCTGCTCTGCACGATTCTTCCCTGGTGAAAGGTCAGGGCACAGAAGTTACAGCCCCCAAAACAGCCCCGGTTACTGATCAGAGAAAACTGAATTTCATTAATGGCCGAAACACCTCCCTTTTCCTCATAGGAAGGATGATAAGTTCTGGCAAAGGGCAGCTCATAGACAGCATCCATTTCTTCCCGATTTAAGGGCTCCTGCGGAGGATTCTGCACCACATGCATTCCCCCCGGATAGCCTTCCACCAAAACCTTTCCATAGAAGGGGTCAGTATTCTCATATTGAATCATGAAGCTTTTTGCATATTCGGCCTTGTTTTTCTTCATGGTCTCATAATCCGGCAGCCGGATTTCATCATATATTCCGCTTAAATCTCTGGTTTTATACACCGTTCCCTTAATGAAGGTAATATCCGAAACCCTGATTCCGCTGTCTAAGGCATCCGCCACTTCCACAATGGACCTTTCTCCCATGCCGTATAAAAGTAAATCTGCCTGGGAATCCAAAAGAAGGGAACACTTAAAGGAGTCCGACCAGTAATCATAGTGGGCCATTCGCCTGAGGCTGGCTTCAATTCCTCCAATAATAATGGGTGTAGCTTTAAAGGTCTTACGGATCAGATTTCCGTAAACGGCTGTAGCCCTGTCCGGCCGTTTATGGATTTCTCCTCCGGGAGTATAGGCATCTGTCGGACGATGCTTCTTAGACACAAAATAATGATTCACCATAGAGTCCATATTGCCTGCACTGATCAAAAATCCAAGACGCGGCTCCCCATACAGGCTGATGCTCGTCTCATCCTTCCAATCCGGCTGGGAAATGATTCCCACACTGTATCCGTTGGCTTCCAGCACCCTGCTGATTACTGCAGGCCCAAAGGAAGGATGATCCACATAGGCATCACCGATTACATAGACAAAGTCAAATTGGTTAATTCCTCTTTCCTCCATATCTTCTCGGCAAAGAGGTAAAAATCTATCCTTCAATTCCAATAACCTTTCACTTTCTGAGCTCTTAATTTAATTTCAGCTGACGAAAGTCCATCAGATAATAATCTGCCAGCTTCTGCTTCTTTTCTTTCTGATCTGCCGAATATTCATCCTCTACCGCACAGACCTTCATTCCTGCCGCTTTTCCTGCCCTGATTCCCATAACGATATCTTCAAAAACAAGGCAGTGTTCAGGCTTTACTCCCAATCCTTCTGCAACTGCCAGATAAATATCCGGTGAAGGCTTTCCTCTTTCCACATCACAGCCGGTCATGATACAGGAAAAATAATCCCTTATGGCTAAAGCCTCTACTACGTTTTCTACCAGCTCTCTGGAATTACTGGTGGCAATTCCCAGTAAAATCTTCTTCTGCCGGCAATATTCCAACAGCTCCTTTACTCCTGCTTTCAAGGGTACCTCATGGGTATATTTATCCCATGCCATCCGATTCCATTCTGCCTTAATTTCCTCCAGAGACTGGGGAATCCCAAATCTGTTCTTAAAATACACGGCAGTCTCGGAAAAGCTCATTCCTTCAATCCTCTTCTGTAAATCCTCAGGAAGCTCAATTCCATATCTTCCCAGATATTCAATATCAATCTCTCTCCACATCCACATGGAATCCACTAAGGAGCCGTCTAAATCAAAAATTACTGCTTCTATATCCGTCAACATTGGTTCATTCCTTATCCTTTTTCTTTTCTAACTCAGTTTAGTTTTAGCCTGTCAATTTCTTTTGCCGTAAGTCGGCGGAATTGGCCGGGAGCCAGCTCTTCGTCCAGATTGAGGCCTCCCATGGAAAGACGTTTCAGATAGGAAACCTCATTCCCCACAGCCCTCAGCATACGCTTTACCTGGTGGAATTTCCCCTCAGTAATGGTAAGCTTCATAGAATATTCTGTGATAATGGTAACCTTTGCGGGAAGGGTAGGCTTCTTTTCTCCGATTTCTACTCCTTCCTCCAGTCTGTTCTTCATCTCCTCCGTCAAAGGAAGGGCGGTCTTTACCAGATAGCATTTGGGAACATGCTTTTTAGGCGTCAACAGCCGATGGCCCAATTCACCGTTATTGGTAATCAGCAGCAGGCCTTCCGTATCCTTGTCCAATCGTCCCACGGGAAAAAGCCCCTTCCCTCCGGCAGCTTTTACCAAATCCAGTACGGTAGTATCCAGATTATCCTGTGTGGCACTGACCACTCCCGCAGGTTTATTCAGCATATAGTAAACAAAGGGCTCATAAAAAAGCTCTTTTCCCTGACAGACTATCCGATCCTCCTCTTGATGAATCTTCCTGTCTGCCTCTTTACAAACCTCCCCGTTAACGGTTACCTGCCCTTTCTTAATCAAGTCCTTGACCTGATTTCGGCTGCCTATATCCAGTGTACATAAAAACTTATCTAATCTCATAGAGTAGAGTATACTACATTTTTGTATTCTTGGGGATGGATTTCATGAAAAATACCTTAAAAAAACGATGTATGGAATTGTTGTTAATTGCTTTTTTCTTTATTTTGCTGATCTTTTCCCAGGAATCTGTCCGTCTGGCATCCCAGGGACTTTTAATCTGGTATCGAAGCATGATTCCTTCTTTATTTCCCTTTATGGTTCTCTCCGGCTTTTTGGTAAGAAGCGGAATGGCGGAAGGCATCAGCAGACTATTCTGTCCTTTTCTGGGTCTTCTTTTTCCCCGTTCCTATTCCATCGGATATACCATATTAATCGGCTTTTTATGCGGCTTCCCCATGGGAGCCAAGGTAGTAGCCGATTTGCTGGAAACAAATCGAATCAACGAGAAGGAGGGCGAATACCTGTTGGCATTCTGCAACAATATCGGTCCTCTCTATATACTGGGCTACGTTATCCCTCTTTTTAAATGGGAAAATATCCCCCTTGCTTTGGGACTGATGTACGCAGTTCCCTTGCTCTATGGATTTTTTCTGCAGTTCCTTCCCCGGTATAAGAATACCTCCGGTTCTAAACAGCTACGCTGCTGTGAATCCTCCCCGGATTACTCCCTCCCCCAAACCCGGCAGAGAAAAGACAGCTTCTATCTTACTGCTTTTCGTGATGCTCTGGAAAATGCAATTACGCAGATGACTCTCCTGGGAGGCTGTATGATTTTTTTTAACTGCCTGCAGATTGCCCCCAGGTTAATTCCTTATCTTTTACCTTCCGGTATCCAAGATTTTTACACAGATACTGTATACGGACCTCTATGCGGCCTTATTGAAATCGGCGGCGGACTTAAAATCCTGTCCGTTTCTCCCCCATCCCTTTCTTCTATGGGGTTGATTCTGTTTCTTCTCACCCTGGGAGGCTTAAGCTGTATGGTACAGACTGCCTTTGTATTAAAAAACACCACATTATCCATATGGATTTACCTGAAGCATAAGCTGGTACAGGCACTGCTTATTCTCTTTCTTTTTTCTCTCGTGAATCCGGCTTAAATGGGATAGTCTTCACCAATTCCTTTTAAAGATACAGATGAAAAGCGCCGATTCATGCGAATCGACGCTTCCTTTACTTATAGATTACTTTGAAAAAAAGACAAAATACTGCCTCCAAATTCTCCTTTCCATACACTGTCACTGGTTATGGAACGCTGCTGAATCTTAAAGCTAACAGTCTTGGTGCCGCCGAAATCACCTATTCCGCGGAAGGTTACCCTTGCTGTTCCTTTTTTCGTATTATTCACATAGCTTCCTTCCACCACTTCAAAATCAGTGCCAAGCTTCAGCTCCCGAATATTTCCGTTTATCTTCAGATAGAGCTTTCCCGCAGTAAACTGCCGGGAATCCGTAATCTCAACAGGCTGCCCCGTATAGTACTGTGGCTGAATGGAGATTACTGCATTTTTTATATCATATCCTTTCTCCAGAATACGATAGGTTCCCACCGCACAGTCATCCTCTCCACCGACATACAGGCCATTTTTTTCATTATCCTTTACCCGAATTTCAATGACAGAGCCGGGCTCAACACGCTGGGTCTTATCTTTGGGATTTAGCTGTTTCCCATCTTCCCTTCCGGCAGCATCTTCTTTTAACCAATAGGTGGCATTTCTATCGTATTCATTGGCAGTAAGAGTCTTTCCGTTTACGTCATAAACCTTAAAGCTCTGCAGCCAGTTATTCACACGTCCGTTATCCACCTTATCTTCTGCCGAAACACGAATGTCCCTGCTGCTTATGGATTTAGGCAAAATGGTAAAATACTGTGAAGCCGTGCCGGTAAAGTTACCTTTTCCTTTTATGATAACGGCAGGCGCTTTTTTGGCAACAAAACCTTCATCATTTTGATTAATGGCATAAATCTGCTTATTATTCCTGTAGGAAACCGTATAGTCTACTCCTTCTGTTAAACGGCTTCCCCTCCAATTTACAATAATATCGGGTACAGCTCCTCCGGCAGTATAAAGCACGGGAGTATTGGTTATTTCAATGCCTGCTTCCTGAATATTCTGTCCCAGGATCTTAAAGGTCTGCTTTTTTACTCCGGTATAGCCTGCTTCCGGCTTTCCGGTAAAGGTAATCGTTGCTGTACCTTTATCCGTATTCTTACTGTAGCTTACAGTATAATGTATGTTCTCCTTCAACGCTATCCAGGAATCTGTCTTATTCTTTCTATAGCTTAAGGTTACCCGTTCACTACCCTCAAATGCGGTAGGACAGATTGGTAATCCGGTATAAGAATATCCCTGTTTATTCAGTTGATTTACCGTAACACTGCTCATGGCTGTACCTGTAATTTTAAAGGTCCTGCTTACGCTGCCCACATGGGAAATTCCATCCCCATTGGCATCATTTCCGGTTCCGGTAAGAATCACTGTGGCAGTGCCTACCCGGTCATTATTCACCCATTTAACCGTATAATCTCCTGCCTCTCCCTGGATAAGAGCTGTCTTGGCCGAACCGTAGGTGACGGTCAGCTCCGGTGTAAACCGTTTATTGTCCTCTGTACCTACACCCTGCTCCCACCGCTGATTAGCTATAGTTCTAATGGTAACCTTAGACAGCACAACTGCTTCATCCTTACCCTTAATGCTATAGGTGATTTTTCTGCTTCCTGTATAATTGCCTTTACCTACCAGCGTTATGGTATAATCCTTTGCCTCAATAAATTGATTATAATTCTTCAGTAAAATTCCCTGTCCTGTCTCTCCCACATAGGCATCATAATCCTTATTTAAATTGAGGGCTTTTCCGGTTTCGTTATTTTTAATCACTACCTTAGGTGCAAGGTTACGTCCCGTAGCAATGGCTACAGGATTCTCTGCTTCAAAACTATCTCCATTGCTGATGTCCACAGGCAGTATTTTAAAATAAACCGATCTGGTTCCGGAATAATTCCCCTTCATCTTTAAAATAACCTGGGGAGCCTTAGCCGCATTAAACTGAGCATCCTTCTGTGCATAAGTATAGGCATTAACATTATTTTTATAAGAAACCGTATAATCCACGCCTTCCTTAAGCAGGGTGGAGCCATCGCCTACAGTGATGCTCTGCTTCTGTGCAGCTCCGGTATAGGAAACGTCCTCTATTCCCTCTATCCATATCCCGTTGGGATAAACCACTGCGGGGGCCTCTTTAACCACAAAAGTGGTTCTAACCTGCAATTTCTCATAATTCCTGTTTTCTGCAAAAGTTGCTCTTAAGGTATACTCTCCGCTCTCAATAGTCTTTCCCAGAATAAAAGGCTTAAAGGCAGCATCTTCTTCTTCAATTC
>JBJELS010000296.1:0-5809 GCA_051879275.1 Lachnospiraceae bacterium | reverse complement strand
GGCTTCCTTCCCTGGGATTCTCACAATTTACCGTTTTGGCAAAGAGTTTGGCAATGGAGGTTTTTCCCGTTCCTCTGGTTCCACAAAAAAGATAGGCATGGCTAAGGCGATCTGCCTGTATTTGATTTTTCAGGGTAGTAACAATATGATCCTGACCCTTTACATCCTTAAAATTGTCGGGTCTGAATTTTCGATAAAGAGCCGTATAGGACATTGTCTTTTCCCGCTTTCTGTTCATTTTCCAAAAAAGAGGCTGCTACAGCCGGAATGCAGGAGCAATTCCTTCTGTCACAGCCCATCTTTCGACTTCTAATCGCCAAAGCTGATTCCCAGCAGTTTTGCTTCTTTAACCATGGTAGAATCCGGCTCTACCATTTTCAGCTTTCCTGCCACATCCTCCAGGGGCACCTTAACTATCTCACGATTTCTGTAGCCAACCATAAAGCCATATTCTCCTTCCAGAATCAGACGGCCTGCCTCCGCACCCAGTCGGCTGGCGAATACACGGTCATAGGGACAGGGACTTCCGCCCCGCTGGGTGTGTCCGGGAACGGTGACCCGTACCTCCTTACCGGTTTTCTTTTGAATTTTTTCCGCAATTTCATAGGAAACCGAAGGGTACTTGTAATTCTTCATCTTTTCTTTGTATTCCTTCTTGGAAAGAGCTGCATCCTGTTTGGAAATAGCTCCTTCCGCCACGGCCAGAATGGTGAAGCGGCTCCCCCGTTTGTCTCTGGCTTCAATGGCTTCCACCACTTTATCGATATCGTAGGGAATCTCAGGAATCAAAATAATATCCGCTCCTCCTGCAATACCTGCATTAAGGGTAAGGTAGCCTACCTTATGCCCCATAACCTCTACGATGAACACACGTCCGTGACTGGAGGCCGTGGTATGAATCATGTCAATGCAGTCGGTTGCAATATTTACCGCACTCTGAAAGCCAAAGGTCATATCCGTTCCATACAGATCATTATCTATGGTCTTAGGAAGAGTAATTACGTTAAGTCCTTCCTCTCTTAACAGGTTGGCGGTCTTATGGGTACCATTGCCTCCCAGAATAACCAGGCAGTCCAGACGAAGCTTATAATAATTCTGCTTCATGGCTTCCACCTTATCCAGACCGTTTTCATCCGGCTCCTTAATGGTCTTAAAGGGAGTACGGCTGGTTCCCAGGATGGTTCCCCCCTTAGTAAGAATACCGGCAAAATCTGCTCCGGTAAGCATACGGAAGTTACTGTAAATCAACCCCCGGTAGCCATCCAGAAAGCCATACATTTCAATCTCTTCACCACTACAGGTCAGAACCTTAACCACACCACGCATGGCAGCATTTAAGGCCTGACAATCTCCTCCACTTGTCAGCATACCAATTCTCTTCATACAGGTAACCCTCCTTTTGCTTAATTATTCAACGCCAGAATGTCTTGGGATAATCAGGCATCCTGTATCATCAGACCCATTATATAATATTTTTCTTTTATTCTCAAGTCCGTTGGTACTGCTCCTAATTTCCTTTCCAATAATTGTTTCGTTCTGAAAAACCGATTCAGCATTTAAATTCCCCCATTATTTGTTATGCTTTCTATGGCTCTACAGGTCTTTGCCACATCCTCTATGGAATGAGCCGAGGATAGGAACATTGCCTCAAATTGCGAGGGTGCCAGATAAATTCCCTGCCGCAGCATGCTACGGAAATATTTAGCATATTTTTCCGTATCAGAAGTAAGGGCCGATTCATAATCCACTACCGGCCTACCGGTAAAAAACACACTCATCAGCGAGCCAATCCAATTGACCGAAACCAAATCTCCAAAACAGCCTTTTACCGTATCCGCAATCCGGCGAGTATTTTTTTCCAGTCTCTCGTACAGTCCTTTCTCCTTTTCTTCCTTAAGAATCTTCAGTGTCTCTATCCCTGCCGTGGTTGCAATGGGATTGCCGGAAAGGGTACCTGCCTGATATACACTGCCGCTGGGGGCAACCACCTCCATAATTTCTTTTCTTCCTCCATAAGCTGCCATTGGCATGCCGCCTCCGATAATTTTACCCAGGGTGGTAATATCCGGCTTTACACCATAGTATTCCTGTGCCCCTCCGAGAGACAAGCGGAAACCGGTAATTACTTCATCAAAGATTAACAAAGCCCCGTATCTGTCTGTAATTTTTCTTAATCCCTCCAAAAATCCTGCTTTGGGAAGCACTACACCCATATTGGCTGCCACCGGTTCCACAATGACTGCTGCTATGTCCTTTCCACATTCCGAAAACAAGGCTTCTACAGAGGAAATATCATTATATTCAGCAATAAGCGTATTTTTGGTATAATCTGCCGGTACACCGAGACTATCCGGTATTGACTGGGTCAATGCCCCGGAACCTGCCCTGACCAAAAGACCATCGGAATGGCCATGATAGCAGCCCCTAAATTTTACAATTCTATCTCTCCCGGTAAATCCTCTCGCAACACGAACGGCACTCATTACTGCCTCTGTTCCTGAATTTACCAGACGTAGCATCTCCATGGAAGGGATTATCTTTTGTATCATTTCTGCCAAAATATATTCCTTCTCAGTGGGAGCCCCGAAGGTAAGGCCCTTTTCGCTGGCTTTTTGTACCGCTTCAATCACCCGGTCATCTGCATGTCCCAGAATTAAAGGCCCCCAGGAGCAGACATAATCTATATACTCCTTCTGATCCACATCCACTATTTTTGATCCCTTTGCATGATCGATGAACAAAGGATTTTGGTGGACAGCCAGAAAAGCCCGTACGGGACTATTCACTCCACCCGGCATGATTTTTTTGGAGCATTTAAATAATTCCTCTGATCTACTCATCCTCATTTTCCTCCAGCCATCCTGCCACATCCAGAGCATGATAGGTAATGATGATCTTTGCTCCAGCCCGCTTCATGGCAATCATATTTTCCAGCACAATTCGCTTCTCATTAATCCAGCCGTTTAAAGCAGCTGCCTTAACCATGGAATATTCACCGCTCACATTATAAACTGCTATGGGATGAGCAATTTTCCAACTCACTTCCTTAACTACATCCAGATAGGCAAGAGCAGGCTTCACCATAAGGATATCCGCTCCCTCCGCGATATCATTTTCACATTCCCGAACAGCTTCTTTTCCATTGGCGGGATCCATCTGATAGGTTTTACGGTCTCCAAAAGCAGGTGCTGAATGGGCCGCATCCCGAAAGGGGGAGTAATACCCGGAAGCGAACTTGGCACTGTAGGCCATAATCATCGTATTCTGAAAGCCGCTTCTATCTAAAGCGGTACGAATATATTCCACCCTCCCATCCATCATATCAGAGGGAGCGATTATATCCGCCCCTGCCTTTGCTGTACTGACTGCCATTTTCCCCAGCAAAACCAAGGTTTCGTCATTCAATACCTCTTGCCCGCTGATCAGTCCGCAATGGCCATGGGAAGTGTATTCACAAAGGCATACATCTGCAATCACCAGAAGCTTCGGTGCCTTTTTCTTAATATAGCGTATTGCACGCTGAGTAATCCCTTCCTCATTATAGGCTTCACTGCCCTTTTCATCCTTATGCTTTGGGATGCCAAAAATTAAAATTGCCTTAATTCCTGCTTCCAGTATACGCTCCAGCTCCTCATCAAACCGGTCAAGGGACCACTGATATATTCCCGGCATGGAATCCACAGGATTTTTGATCTTCTCCCCTTCTATAATAAAGACCGGATATACAAGATCATTTTTCTGAATGCTGTTTTCTCTCACCAGACTTCTCATTGCTTCATTGACTCGTAATCTTCTCATCCTTACCATACTGATAATCCTGCCTTTCCTTCAATTATCTCTATCTTGTCCAGAAGTTCTTCCACATTCATTGCTGTGGCAGCCACATCTGCTTTTGTATATCTTTCCAGAAGTTTCTTTTGGGTAATTTTGCCAATGCAGACCATCCTGATTTCCTTCGGAAAAGATAACACTCTATCCCCAAGCTTGTCAAAAAATGCTTTTACTCCGGAGGCACTGGCAAATAGTAAATAATCCATCTCCTCCAAACAGGAGATATTTGGGGTCATCCTGCCAGTCACATCATAGATTCCCAGGTCCAGAAAATCCACCCTTTCTTCTGCCAGTATATGGGTAAGCTCTCTGCTTCCTTGTACCGCTCTGGGAATCAATACCTTTTCCCCTGCTCTCACTATTTTGGCAAATTCTTCTGCCAAAACGGAAGCTGTGTATACCGAAGGGATAAAGTCTGCTTTGATTCCGTACTCCAAAAGCTTTTCGGCAGTTCCGTTGCCCAATGCAGCAAACTTAAGACCGCTGAGTATACGAATATCCATCCTTAGTTCTTTCATCTTCCCAAAGAATAAGGGAATTGCATTTTGGCTGGTAAAAAGAATCCATCCATAATGCTCCAAATGCCGAAGCTCCCCATCCAGCCTTTCCATCTGCTTTGTGGGAAGAACCTCCATCCGGCAAAGAGGAATCGGCCGCATTCCCCTTTTCTCCAATCCTTCAGCCAGCTTTTCTCCTAAAAGCTTTGTAGCTATAATCCCCACCCGCTTAGCCTTAGGAGATGAATGCAAAAACTCGTACTCTGCTGTTTTTCCAATGACAATGACTGCGGGAGACTGCAGCTTACTTTCCTTTACTTTTTTCGCTATGGTGCTAAGGCTTCCTTTCACCATTTTCTGGCCAGTAGTAGTTCCCTGGGAGATAACCGCTGCGGGTGTTGCCGCCGGCTTTCCTGCACAGACCAGATTCCCGGTTATCTCCTCCAAGTTTGCCAGGCCCATTAGAAAGATAAGCGTTCCTTCCAGCTTTCCCAACAGCTCGTAATCATAATCCGGCCCCCCTATTAAGTCACGCGTATGTCCCGCGATGACATGAAAGCTTCTGGCTATACCCCTATGGGTCACCGGAATACCTGCACACTCCGGAACAGCCACTGCCGATGTCACTCCGGGAATCACTTCATAGGGAATATCAAATTGCCGAAGAGCCTCAATTTCTTCACCACCCCTGCCGAATACGAAGGGGTCTCCTCCCTTAAGGCGGACAACGATATCATATTTCCCGGCACATTCAATCAGAATAGCATTAATCTCTTCCTGGGTTTTACTCTGTCTTCCGACTTCCTTCCCCACGTATATTTTTTTACAATCCATGGGAGCAGCCTTCAGCAATTCCTCTGATGCCAGCCGATCATATACCACTGCATCACAGCTCTTTAATTTTTCCAATCCCTTTACTGTAATCAAGCCTGCATCCCCCGGTCCGGCTCCTACCAGGATTACTTTTCCCATATACCTCTACCTCTTCTGATCCCTTTCCATTTCCCTGGCCAGACCGCTCACCAGCTGCTCTGCCAGGGATAATCTTTTCTCAACTGACGTCCTTTCTTTTTGCCGGTATACCTTCCCATATGCTTCCCTGATGATTTCAAGGACAATCTCTTCCTTTTCCACCCGAGAGAACACCCCTAACGCCTCATGACAGCCTGCTTCCAAAAGCTGTAAAACCCGTCTCTCCGTCTCCAGCTCCAGCATAGCCTTCTCATTTGCTATCCCTCTTACCAAAGCCGTAAGCCGATCCTGGCTTCTGCCTTCTATGGCGATAATACCCTGTCCTCCTGCCGGTACCATTTCCTCCGGGGAAAAGCAATGATACTCCAGATCTGCCTCCTCAAACAGCCCTAATCGTTCCAGACCGGCAGCTGCAAGGACAACACCATCACATTCCCCATCCCGTACCTTTTGTAATCTGATATGTAATGACCTCTTGTCAAGTACAAATTAACAGAAATCACCACAAA
>JBJELS010000295.1:0-5855 GCA_051879275.1 Lachnospiraceae bacterium | reverse complement strand
GAATGATATGCGTTTTTATCATGAACGGGTAGAGGCCAGCAGAAACTTTGCCAATAAGGTATGGAATGCCTCCCGCTTCATTCTGATGAATATGGAAGGGAAAACGATTACTCAGCCAAAGGCTTCAGCCCTTGAACCGGCAGATAAGTGGATTCTGTCCAGATTAAACAGCCTGGTTCAGGAGGTGACCGACAATATGGAAGGCTATGAGCTGGGGATTGCGGTACAGAAGGTTTATGATTTCATCTGGGATGAGTTCTGCGACTGGTATATTGAGATGGTAAAACCTCGCCTGTATAACAGTAAGGATACCGAAAGCAGCAATAGTGCCCTTTGGACATTGAAAACCGTACTGCTGGATGCCCTGAAGCTTCTGCATCCTTATATGCCCTTCATTACCGAAGAAATCTTCTGTACCTTACAGGCAGAAGAAGAGTCTGTTATGATCAGCTCCTGGCCGATTTACCGGGGAGAAAGAAGCTTTGCAAAAGAAGAGAAGGAGATCGAGCTGATTAAGGAAGCGGTCAGGGGAATTCGGAATGTCCGCACAGGGATGAACGTACCGCCAAGCAAAAAAGCCATGGTATATGTAGTAAGTGACCAGAAAGAAATTCTTTCTGTTTTTAAGGAAAGTGATCTGTTTTTTGCCACTCTTGCCTATGCCTCCCAGGTACAAATCCAGACAGACAAGACAGGAATTGCCGATGATGCCGTATCCGTAGTTATTCCCGGAGCAGTCTGCTATATGCCTTTTGCTGAGCTTGTGGATATCAGCAAGGAAATTGAACGTCTGGAAAAGGAGGAAAAACGGCTGGAAGGTGAGCTTGCCAGGGTTGACGGTATGCTTAAGAACGAGAAATTTGTCAGTAAGGCACCGGCGGCCAAGATTGAAGAAGAAAGGGGAAAACAGACCAAATATCAGCAGATGATGGAGCAGGTAAGGGAGAGACTTGCACAGCTTAGAGGCTAAGGCAGGAAGTGCAAGAACGATGATAATAAGCTATGAAGAAGCAAAGCAATATATTCTTTCAATTCCTAAGTTTACGCAAAAGAACACATGGGAAAGAACCCGGGACTTTTATGAATTTTTAGGAAAACCGGGAAAGGACAGCAGGATAATTCATGTGGCAGGAACCAACGGAAAGGGTTCGGTCTGTGCCTACATGGATTCCTGCCTGAAAGCGGCGGGAATCAGTGTGGGAATGTTTACTTCCCCTCATCTGGTAAATATACGGGAGAGGATACGGTTAAATCAGAAGTGGATCAGTGAGGAGGGCTTTTTAACTGCCTTCCGCCGATTGGAAAAGGAGCTGGAGGAATACAGAAGAAAAAGCTCTTTTTCGGAGACTGTGGGAGAGGACTATCACCCCACCTTTTTTGAATGGATGTTTTTTCTGTGTATGCTGTATTTTCAGGAAAAACAGCCGGAAGTGATTCTGCTGGAAACAGGACTGGGAGGAAGGCTGGACGCTACCAATGTAATCGATGCTCCTAAAGCAGCAGTCATCACCTCTATCGGCATGGATCACACCCAATATCTGGGAAATACCCTGGAAGAAATTGCCGCTGAAAAGGCCGGAATTATCAAACCGGGCAGCCGGGTGGTTTACGCGGCTATGAATCCTTCCGCGGAGGCAATAATGAAAAAAAAGGCGGAGGAATGTGGGTGTTTGTCCCGAAGGGTGTCAAAACCAGCGAAGACGAGCCTGGATTTGAGGAATAAAAGGATTGATTTTTCTTTTACTTCTCGTTATTATGGTTATATTCCGGTTTGCCTGAATACAATGGCGGGATATCAGACGAAAAATGCAGCCCTGGCTCTCGCCTCCATGGAGGAGGCAGGGCTGATTTTAAACCCCCATCAGTTAAAGGAAGGATTGGCAGGCTGCCGGTGGGAAGGGCGGATGGAAGAGGTACTGCCCGGAGTCGTTTTGGATGGAGCCCATAATCGGGAAGGAGTAGAAGCTTTTCTGGAAACGGTGGCCATGGATGGCTGTGGGGGAAAGCGCTGGCTTCTGTTTTCCGTGGTACAGGATAAGGAGGCACAAATGATGGCCTCCGCAATAAAAGAGTCCGGTTTATTTGAATATATTCAGGCGGTGCCCCTGGAAAACAAAAGAGGACTTTCTAAAGAAAAGCTGAGAAGCCTGTTTGGTCATTTGCAGATAACGGTGGGTGAGGATGTTCCCACAGCACTGAAGGAGTTGCTTGAGCTGCGAAAGCAGGAGGATATTGTTTATGTAGCCGGATCCTTATATCTGATTGGGCAGGTGAAGGAATATCTGGCGACGGAAGAATTGCGGTGCTGATTTTGACAGCAGAGAAGTGAGGAAATGATGATAAATTTTGAAGAGGAATTAAAGAAGTTTCATCTCAGCCTGGAAATAGAAGAGGCAGAAGATGCTTTATATAGAAAAAATCTGACGGATATTGCAGATTTAGTGGTGGAAATCGTTAAGGAAGTTAAAGAGGACAAAGAGTAGAGGAAACAGAGATGAGATGTTATAACTGTGGTTGTGATTTGACAGGACATAATTTCTGTACAAATTGCAAGGTAGACGTAACAAACTATAAGCTTGTCGTCAGTGCATCCAATCTGTTTTACAATGATGGTTTGGAGAAAGCCAGGGTACGGGATCTTACCGGTGCCGTTTCCAGTCTGCGTCAATGCTTAAAGCTGAATAAGAATCATGTGGATGCCAGAAACCTTTTAGGACTGGTGTATTTTGAGTTGGGAGAATCGGTTCAGGCCTTGAATGAGTGGGTAATCAGTAAGAATCTGCAAGCAAAAAAGAATGTGGCAGATGATTATCTGAATCTGATTCAAAGCAATCCGGGAAAGCTGGATGCCCTAAATGCAACCATTAAGAAATTTAATCAGGCTTTGACCTATTGCTATCAGGGAAGTCTGGATTTGGCAGTGATTCAGCTAAAGAAGGTTTTGTCCATGAATCCCAAGTATCTGCAGGCCCATCAATTACTGGCGCTTCTTTATCTGCAGAGTGAGGAATGGATCAAAGCACGCAAGGAGCTGGACAGGTGCCTGAAAATTGATATTAATAATACCATAGCTTTACGTTATACCCAGGAGATCAACCAGATTCTGGGAGAAAATGAAGCCCCAAAAGCAGCCGGAAGCGGTGGAAATAAAGGCAGAGCCAGAGTTAAGGACTCGGGAACAAAAAGCAAAAGCGTCAGTGAAGAGGCCTATCAGTATCAGAGCGGCAACGAAACGATTATTCAGCCCTACAAGGTCTCGGAAAGACGGGCAGCAGCTTCTATTGGGAATCTGATTATCGGTATCTGCATAGGGCTTGCCGTAGCCTGGTTTTTGATTCTGCCGGCCAGAATCCAGAATGCAAAGGCCGCTGTAAATGAAGAGATGAAGGCGGTCAGTGAGCAGCTGGATGTGAAATCGGCTACCATCAGTGAGCTGGAGAGTAAGGTGAAGGCTCTGGAAAGTGAGAAGCAGAAGCTGGAGGGACAGCTGGAGGGCTTCGTGGGCACAGGAGGTACCCTGGAGGATGTGAATAATCTGCTTCAGGCAGTAAGAATTTATATGGAGACACCGAATGAAACGGTAAAAATCGGTGAGTATCTGGAAAAAATCAATCCGGAATCGGTGAGTGAAGGCTCCTCAGAATCCTTTACGGCACTCTATGATCTGTTGATCAAAGAGGTGGGTCCCCGGATAGGAACTCAGTATTATGAGGATGGTATGGATGCCTACCAAAGTGGAAATTATCAGCGGGCGATAGAAGAACTGACCAGGGCGGTGACTTATGATGAGGCCAATTCAGATGCGCTGTTTAATCTGGGTAATGCCTATCGTAAGCTGGAAAAAGATGAAGAGGCAATTCAGGTTTATGAAAGGGTGATTGAGCTCTTTCCGACTACGGAAAAGGCAAATCGGGCACAGTCCTATATTAATGAATTAACAGCTGAATAAAAGCAGGGTACAAAAGAGAGTCGGGAAGAAAACCGGCTCTCTTTTGTGATGAAAGGGAGGGAAAGTATGGAACAGCAGCAGTATAAGGTAATTGATGACTATCTTTGCATTAAAATGCCCAGAGAGATTGATCATCATAACGCGGAAATCATCAGCCGCAATGCAGACCGATTTATCTGTGGCAGGCAGATAAATCATATTGTGTTTGATTTTGAGGAAACGGATTTTATGGACAGCTCGGGTATAGGAATTATTGCCGGAAGGTATAAGAAACTCAGTATTTTCGGAGGTCAGGTCTACGTGGTTAATGCAGGAAGTCAGGTGAAAAGAATCCTGCTGCTGTCAGGACTGCAGAAATATGTTGTCTGGATGAAGAAGGAAAAACACTGAGTCTAGGGAAAGGAGAAAAGACATGGAAACCGGAGGAAAAATAAGAACTGAAAATCAAATGCAGCTTACCTTTGATGCCAGATCGGAAAATGAGAGCCTGGCCAGAGTTGCCGTGGCGGCGTTTATCACCCACCTGGATCCCACCCTGGAGGAAATGGCCGATGTGAAGACTGCGGTAAGTGAGGCAGTAACCAATGCCATTATTCATGGCTATGATGAGGGTGAGGGTACGGTATACATAAGCTGCAGGCTTCAGGGAGATCTGCTGGAAGTAAAAGTAGAGGATGAAGGCAGAGGAATCGAGGATATTGATCGTGCCCTGGAGCCTCTTTTTACCACAAAGCCGGAAAAGGAACGCTCCGGAATGGGATTTTCCTTTATGGAGGCCTTTATGGATGAGTTGGAGGTGATTTCAGCTCCCGGAGAAGGGACCTGTGTAATGATGAAAAAAAAGCTGGGCACCGGTGGCTGGTTTGAGGTGGAATAGCCTGATGCAGAATGGAGGAAAGGATGGAGGAAAGCACAGTACTGATTGAGCGTTTACAGGCAGGGGATAAAGAGGCGAGAGAGGTACTGATTGAGAAAAATCTGGGACTTGTACATCATATTGTCAAGCGTTTTTCGGGCAGAGGAGTGGATATGGAGGATTTATTTCAGATTGGAACCATCGGTCTGATGAAGGCTATCGATAAGTTCGATCTTTCTTTTGGAGTAAAATTTTCCACCTATGCCGTTCCCCTTATCAGCGGAGAAATTAAGCGTTTCCTAAGGGATGACGGACTGGTAAAGGTGAGCAGGAGTCTGAAGGAAAATGGCTGGAAGGTCAATCGTGCCCTGGAGCATCAGAAGCGGGAAAAGGGTACGGATATGACTTTGGAAGAGCTGGCGAAAGCAACAGGACTTAACCGGGAAGAAATTATTATGGCAATGGAAGCCAATATTCAGGTTGAGTCTCTTTATAAATCCGTTTATCAGTCAGATGGAAGTGAAATATACCTGGTGGATCAGGTGGTAGCCGGCGGTGGAGAAAGCGGCCTTGGAAGAGAAGTAAGTCGCTCACCGGAAGGAAGGATAGGCTGCTTTGGTGCAGGTGAAGACAGGGAGAAGGAGGAGCTGCTGAATCGGATTTTATTGGAGCAGCTTTTGGAAAATCTGGGTGATTCAGAAAGAAATTTAATAAAAATGCGCTATTTTGAGAATATGACACAGGTACAAGTGGCAAGAATATTAGGGATAAGCCAGGTACAGGTTTCCCGAACGGAGAAGAAGATCCTTCAGGGAATGCGAAAAAACCTGGAATGAAAAGGAGTTTGCCATGGCAGAACCAACAGTATATTTAAAAATGGATACTAAAGTAAAAACAGAGGCAGATGTTATCTGTATCAGTGATCTGGGAAAAATCTATTGTCAGGATACTCACATCAGCAGCAAAATCAAGCCTTTGAAGGTACACGTATTTCAGAAAAAGGATAAGGGGCGATGTGTGATCAGCGCTTTAAAGGTAACGGAAGTGATT